>CAYXXW010000141.1:0-7228 GCA_964469115.1 uncultured Melioribacteraceae bacterium | reverse complement strand
ACAACGTTGAATATTTAATTTCACAAGAAACAATCGATAATAATAATAAAAATCATTATACTGGTTTTGAAAATGAGAATATTAACATCCATGAGAAAAATATGAGCGACGAAACACTACAAACAGAAAAATCATACATGAGCTCTGAGCAATTTGAAATGATCCTAAAAGCTCTCCAGCTTGTAAATTCCAATGTTAAAAAAGATGATGCTTTAAAAAATATTGTTGATGTGGCAATAAACTTGACCAATGCCGATAGAGGAACTCTCTATCTGGTTGATGGAGATGAAATTTGGTCTAAAGTATTAGTCGGTGGAGAAACTGAGGAAATACGCTTGAAAGTCGGTGATGGTATTGCCGGCTGGGTTGCAGAAAGCGGGGAAATTTTAAACATAAAAGATGTAACACAAGATGAACGTTTTGATGCATCATTTGATAAAGCCAGTGGATATACAACTAAAAATATGCTTGTTTATCCCATTAAAAACAAAAATGACGAAACCACAGGTGTACTGCAGTTAATAAATAGTCTTAAAGGTGAATTTACTGAGCGAGAAGAAACCTTCCTGAATGCGATTTCACTTAATGTTGCTATGGCTTTGGAAAACACTTCTCTTGTGGAAAAATTGCTTACCACAGAACGAGATATGTCTATTGGTAAAATGGGAAATTTTATAACACACGATTTAAAAAAACCCGTTCTTTCTTGTTTGCGTTATGCTGAACATCTTGCTAAAAAAGAATTATCTTTTGAAGCAAAACAAGTGGCTAATCTTTTAGTCGATCAACTGAAACAAGTTTCAAATCAATTAGTTTCTGCATCAGGATTTACAGAGGGAACAACCCTTTTAAGACGTCAGCAAGTCAGCATTAATGATCTTCTACAAGAATTTTCAATAAACGTTCATAGTTTAATAAAATCACATAATTGCAAAATTGAACATGAATTAAGCGACGATGCAACTGTGAATGTTGATAAAAAAGAAATGTACCAATTCTATCAGAACATTATTAAAAATGCTTGCGAAGCGCTGCCTGGCGGCGGAAATATTTTAATTTCTACTATTCTAAAAGATGACAGTATTGAAATCTCTTTTGTTGATAGAGGAATGGGAATTGAAAGTTCTGATCTAAAATTTGTGTTTGATCCGTTGTGGACAAAAAACAAAAAGAATAATTCCGGACTTGGATTATCTATCAGTAAAAAAATTATTGAAGACCACGAGGGAACAATTTCTATAGCAAGTGAAAAAGATTCCGGAACCACTATTATAATTAGTTTGCCAATTCACTAAATTTATATGTGAATTATTCTGAAAAATTAATTACAATTTTAGGACCAACAGCTGTTGGCAAAACCAAATTTGCCTCTCAATTAGCTCATAATTTTAACGGTGAAATTATTTCGGCAGATTCACGTCAAGTCTATATTGGTATGGATATTGGCACCGGGAAAGATTATGAGGACTATATTGTAAACAATACCAAAATTAAGACTCACCTAATAGATGTTGTAAAACCGGAATGCGAATTTAATCTTTATCTTTTTACCCAACTCTTTAAAAATTCTTTTAACGAAATTATTCGAAATAAAAAACTTCCTTTCTTGGTTGGTGGTACCGGTCTTTATTTAAGTTCAATAATCCAGAAATACCATTTAAATGATGCCAATTTTAATTCCGAAAGAACCGAGAAATTAGAAAACCTCACTGAATTTGAGCTTAGAGAAATTTTATTAAAATTAAATCCTAAACTCCATAATACAACTGATATAATTGAAAAAGATAGAATTATAAAAGCCATTCTTGTTGCTGAATCTAAAGCAGCCAGCAAGGGATCAGACGAAATAAATTTTTTGATAATAGGACTAACCGATGAGCGCGAAAAAGTTAAAGAAAGAATTAGAGCCCGACTAAAAGAAAGGTTGAAAAACGGAATGATTGAAGAAGTCGAACGATTAATTGAGTCGGGAATTACACATGAAAAACTGCGATTTTTTGGGTTGGAATATAAATTCTTGAGTATGTATCTAGGCGGTGAAGTTAACTACAACGACATGTATCAAAAATTGGCGAGTGCAATAATACAATTTTCTAAACGGCAAATGACTTGGTTTAGAAAAATGGAAAAAGAGGGAATAAAAATTCACTGGCTTAAAAAGCATCAACTAAATGAAGCAGAAGAATTAATCCATTCATTTATTAAATCATAATTAAAATGTCCCTCCCAACTAAAATTAACAACTACTTAAAAAAACAAAATCTAATTCAGTGGCAAATTGAATTAAGAAAAGACCAATTGTTCAATAATATTATTGTAATTCCCGCACTGGATGAACTTAAGAATATTCCCAAACTGCTTGATTCTCTTTCTTTAAATTCTAAAAAATATCTGGCAGAGACTTTAATATTGGTTGTTGTTAACAACTCAACCTCAACAGAAAGCGGGATAATTGAAGAAAACCAAAAATTGTTAGATTACCTAAGAGCCTATCCCACAGAAAAATCATCGATTAACTTGGGATTTGTTGATGCATCTTCACAAGGAAGGGAGCTGCCAGAAAAATCCGGTGGAGTTGGATTTGCTAGAAAAATCGGAATGGATTTAGGATTGGAATTATTCAATTATAACACAGTTAGAAAGAAAATATTAATTTCTCTTGATGCCGATTGTGTGGTTTCCCAAAATTATCTGCAAAAAATTATAGAAGATTTTAACAATAAAAATTTACATAACGCAGTAGTTAATTTTGAACATATCTTACCTGAAGATAAAAATCAAAAAGCAGCAATAATAAACTACGAGATTTTTTTAAGGTATTATGTTCTTGGTTTAATTTATGCCGAATCTCACTACTCACATCTCTCTGTTGGATCGACCATTGTATGTGATGCAGAAAGTTATGTTAAAGTTGGAGGAATGAATAAAAGAAAAGCGGGTGAGGATTTCTATTTCCTTGAAAAATTAGCTAAAATTAACAAAATTGAAGAGGTTGCAGATGCAACCATATTCCCTTCCTCACGAACCTCAGATCGTGTTCCATTTGGAACGGGACCAAGAATTAAACGGTTTTTAGAAAAATCACAAAATGAATATGTGCTCTATTCGCCAAAATGTTTTGAAATTCTAAGAAAATGGCTAAATATCTATGCTAATAAAATTATATTGAGCACATCTAAAAATGATATATCAAATATTCTTAAAGAAACTGTTCATTTAAATCCAGCATTGCATACTTTTTTAATCAATAATGATTTTGAAGAAAACTGGAGTAAAATTTTAAACAACACTAAAACTGATCAACAGCTTGATAAACAAAAGATAAATTGGATGGATGGATTTAGAACTTTAAAACTGATTCATCATTTAAGAGACAATCAGTTCCCAAACGAAAATATGTTTATCTCATTGAATATATTATTTAAGAAAATGAATCTTGAATTTAATTTTGCCACGAAAGAAACCATTCCGCCCCTTGAAATTCAATTAGAGTATCTCAAATTTCTAAGAAAGTTAATATAAACCGATTTCAGATTGCAGAAAATCCAGACAACATTATTGTTAAATATGGTCCGATTTCTAATTTCACTTCTTCAAACATTTAGTTTTTCATCATCTTCTTTGCTATATTTCAGCCTCAATTTTTAGGTTAATAATGGATTATTTAGAAAAATTAAAAGCAATAAAAGAAAAGTTTGATGATATTCAGAGTCAACTTTCAGACCCGGCTTTGTCTTCAAATCAAGAAAAGCTTATCGAACTGAGCAAAAAGAGAAGTGAACTTACAGATATTGTGGTTGCCTATGAGAAATATGACAAGCTCCTAAAAAATATTGAAGGAAACAATGAAATAATTAAAAACTCCGATGAAGAAGATTTGGTTGAATTAGCCGAAATGGAGTTGGAAGAACTTGAGATAAGCAAGAATGAAATGGAAGAGCAGATTAAGGTACTTTTAATTCCAAAAGATCCCAATGATACCAAAAATGTAATTGTAGAAATTAGAGCCGGCACCGGTGGAGATGAAGCGGGAATTTTTGCTAATGATCTTTTCAGAATGTATGCCCGTTTTTCTGAATTAAAAGGCTGGAAACTGGAAATAATGGATATTAACTATTCAACAATGAATGGAATAAAAGAAGTTGTTTTCGGACTTTCCGGAAATGAAATTTATGGTGATATGAAATTTGAAAGCGGTGTTCACAGAGTTCAAAGAGTACCTCAAACAGAGGCAAGCGGCAGAGTTCACACTTCTGCAGCATCTGTTGTAGTTATGCCCGAAGCTGAAGATGTAGAGATTGAGCTTGATATGAATGATGTTCGTGTTGATACTTATAGAGCAAGCGGCGCTGGTGGTCAGCATGTTAATAAAACAGATTCGGCAATTAGAATGACACATATTCCAACCGGAATTGTTGTTCAATGCCAAGATGAAAGGTCTCAAATAAAGAATCGGCAGAAGGCTATTAAAATATTAAAGACCAGAATGTATGATCAGAAGCTTCGGGAAATGACAAGTGAAATTTCGCAAACTAGAAAATTAGTTGTAAAAAGCGGTGATAGAAGCGATAAAATTAGAACTTATAACTACCCTCAGAACAGAGTTACAGATCACAGAATTGGTTTAACACTTTATGATCTTTCCAGCATTATGGAAGGGGATTTATACGAATTGATTGAGAAAATGAAAATTGCAGATAGAACTGAAATACTAAAGGCTTAGTTTAATCTTCTTTTCCAAAAAACTCGAAAAACTTAGCTCCTGCTGCACAAACAAATCCGGTTAAGGAATAAATCACATCTTGTATATTCACATCAAAGACATCATTAGTCCCAATAAAATAACTAAAAAGTTTTGTTAAAAATATAAGCGTAAAAAATGCCGCAAAACCGGCTAATCCTGTTGAAAGAGGATTTAACAAATAAATTTTAACGTTCTGCATTAAATTTTCTGATCCAATTTGCTCTGAATAAACTTGTTCTGTTCTGTTTTGTGTTGTAGTATCCATCTCTTCTCCTAAATTCTGTAAGCAATAAGCATAAAACAAAAAATATATTTGTGATGTATCTCAATAAAAATCAGTTGAATCCATAAAAACTATTTCATTTTGAGATTTATCCATGATTATAGTTTTTAAGAAGAGTCAAATTCTTTAAATTGCCATTACTGTTTAATAATTTTTAGGTTCGAACTTGAAAAAATTCGTGTTGTTATTCTTGTTTAGTTTTTCACAATTATTGTTTTCTCAAATTACTTTTGATGCAGATTTTGATAGCGGCAGCTTTAAAGATGTAAATACATCCGATTCAACAACATTTTATGTGACGACAAATTCAGATATTGGCGGCAGATGGTTTTATTTTAGAATTACCGGCGTGAAAGAGAAATTTATTAGAGTGGTAGTAACAACTGATTTTAATAAGGCAATGTATTCTTATGATGATAAAAATTATGTGAGATTCAGCAATTCTGAAAGTCCGGCTGACGGCACATTCCAAAAAACATTTGAGCAAGACACAGTTTATGTTTCTTATTACACTCCTTATCCTTATAAAATGATGCAGGAAAATTTAGCTGAGTGGGAACTAAATAATTTTGTAAAATTAGATACTATCGGCTTCACTCAAAATTTGCTCCCTATGCAAGAAATGATTGTTACTGATCATACGGTTGATGATACAGAAAAATTTAATGTGTGGATTCATGCGAGAACACACCCAAGTGAAACACCAAGCTCTTGGCAGTTTGAGGGAATTGTTAAAGAACTATTGGGCAATGACGAAGTGATTAATTATTACTTATCCAAAATTAAGTTTCACCTCATTCCATTTTCTAATCCCGATGGAGTCTACTTTGGCAGATCAAGGACTAATTACAATTTTGTTGATGTTGAAAGGGAATGGGATAAACCCGAATTAGAAACTTGTTTAGAGGTCAGGGCTCTGAAATCCAGAATGCTTGAAATAAGTAACGAAAAACCGTTTTCGGTATTTTTAAACCTACATTCTCAATCAGCATCTTATTGTACTTTTTGGATACACACACCAGGTTCAACATCAGATTATTTTTACAGAAGAGAATACCAATTTTCTAATCTCTCTATTTCTGATAATCCTTACTTTGTTAGAAATGATTATAGTGAATCAAGCTTAAAATCTCACTTCCCAGAAGGCTGGTTATGGAATAATTATGGTGATCAAGTTATGGCTTTAACTTACGAGACACCATATGATGATTATTTTAAAAGTAGCAGTGAACCTTTTACAGAAGTTACAAATGAGAATTTATTTGAGATTGGAAGAAGAACAGTTTATGCTATTGCAGAATATTTAGAACTTTCTCACCCAAGACATTATATAATGGATAACTCAGGTGCTTTTGTAAATGGCGAAAATACAGTCCAGAATATTGGATTAGATTTTTATAGCGACGATTACATTACCCTTGAAGCAAATTCTTCAGGAGCAAACGCAATTTTTAATTCAGAAAAATTGTCAAGTGGAAGTTATGATTTATCCGCGTGGTGGCCCGCAAGCAGTGAAAACTCATATGAAACTGTTTTTGAAATTACTGCCGGAACGAATTCTTATGAAGTTACAAAAACTCAAAAAGTTAATGGTGGTCAGTGGAATTATTTGACTGAGATTGAAATGCCTGAGGAGGGCAATATTTATATAAAAGTTAAAAGTAACTCAACTGGATTAGTAGTTGCGGATGCTATAAGACTATTATATAACGGTTCCGTTACCAGCGTAGGAAGTGAATTGCTTCCTTCTAAATTTACATTATATCAAAATTATCCTAATCCATTTAATCCAAATACTACAATTAGGTATTCTATACCAACTTCTTCTGTCATCTCGAATCCACTTGCAGGTGAGAGATCTTTAGATTCAAAGATTGCGGTACAAGACCGGAATGACAACTTTAATGTTGTGCTGAAAGTTTACAATATTTTAGGAAAAGAAGTTGCAATATTAGTAGATGAGAATAAATCGCCAGGGGATTATAAAATAACATTTGATGCTTCAAAACTAGCGAGCGGGACATATATTTACAGTTTGCGAGTTGGAAGTAATTTAGTCAGTAAGAAAATGCTGCTGCTAAAATAATTCCAAATACAACATAGAAAACACTTTGTTCTGAATTATAAAGATTCCGGTATCCGGCAAATGCCGGAACCGGAATGACGTACTTTGTTTTTATAGTCGCTTTAAATTTTACTGA
>CAYXXW010000140.1:0-7241 GCA_964469115.1 uncultured Melioribacteraceae bacterium | reverse complement strand
AATATGTAAAAAATTTAGAAAAGAAAATCGGTAGAAAAAAAAGAGAAGTTTGGGGACCAAGAGAAATTGATATTGATATTTTACTTTATGGTGATTTAGTTTTTGAAGATGATAAAATTAGAATTCCGCATAAAGATTTATTGAATAGGGATTTTGTATTAGTCCCGCTGCTTGAACTAGATAAAAATATCGTTCATCCGGCGAGTAATGAACCAATAAAATACAGCTTAGATATTCTTGATGAACAGTATATAATTTCTAAAAATAAAATAAAAAATTTAAATACCAGTAAGGTTAATTGAACATCATTTTGTAATTTAGTTTATTCGTTTGTTTATTATATTGAATCCCCAAAATAATATTCTAATCATTAGGAGAATTTGTTGGAAGCCCCTAAGTACATTGCAATTGAAGGTGTTATTGGCGCAGGAAAAACTTCACTGGCTAAAAAATTAACAGAAAAATTATCAGCCAAGCTTGTTACCGAAGAATTTGAAGAAAATCCCTTCTTAGAAAAGTTTTATGACGATAGAAGGAGATATGCATTCCAAACACAAATGTTTTTCTTGATCAATAGATTCAAACAGCAAGAACAGTTTAATCAAGAAGATTTATTTACTAATTATATTGTTTCCGATTACATTTTTGATAAAGATCAAATATTTGCGTACCTCAATTTAACTGGTGAAGAACTAAAACTTTATGAAAGTATT
Source organism: uncultured Melioribacteraceae bacterium (assembly GCA_964469115.1). Lineage (GTDB taxonomy): Bacteria > Bacteroidota > Ignavibacteria > Ignavibacteriales > Melioribacteraceae. The sequence continues at coordinate 6,528 of CAYXXW010000140.1, read as the reverse complement.
TTCCCTCTGTTGAAAAGAGATCTCCGTCAATTTGATTTAGTAATTTTTTTACAAGCAAGTGTTGATCGGTTAATTTACAATATTAAAAAGAGAAATAGACCTATTGAAAAAAATCTGACTAGAACCTATATTAGAGAATTAAGCGAAGTCTACAACAATTTCTTCTTTAAATATAACTCCACACCTCTTCTTATTGTGAATACAACGGATATTGATTTTGTAAATAAGGAAGACGATTTTGATGAACTGTTCAAACAGATTTTTAGGGAAGATAGAGGATTTATTGAATATTTTAATCCTAAGATAAAAGTTTAGTTATGTTATTTAGATTATTATTATTTGCTTTATTGGGCTATATCATAGTAAAATCCGTTAAGTTTTTGATTAATATTTATATGGCGGTAAAAGCCGGTAAAACAGAAGAAAAAGTTTATGGTACATCAAATACCAAAACAAAAATTGACAAAAAAGATGTTATCGATGCACAGTTTGAAGAAATTGATGTAAAGAACGAAAATTCAGATGAAAAGTAATGAAATTATTCATTGTGCATTTTTAGTTTAGTTCCCACGTGATAATACTAAATCAATTTAAACCATCTCAAAAACTATATGCTAAATAAACTCGCCGCAATAGATATTGGTACAAATTCATTTCACTTAGTTGTTGTTCAAATCTTGGAAAACGGAAAATTTGAAGTAGTTGATGCTGAAAAAGAAGTACTTCGCTTAAGTGAAGGAAGCACAACTGATAAGAAAATTACTCCAGATTCAATCTCCAAAGCGATTGATGTTCTTAATAAATTTGCCGGTATTGCCAAAATACATAATGCGGAAATTATAGCTGTTGCAACTAGCGCTGTGAGAGAATCAGCAAATAAAATTGAGTTTCTTGAACAAATAAAAAGAGAAACTGGAATTAACATCGAAGTAATTAACGGAGTTGAAGAAGGACGTCTAATTTATTGGGGTGTTCTTCAATCGGTGCCGGTTTATGATAAACGAATTCTTTGTATAGATATTGGCGGGGGAAGCACAGAATTTGTTGTAGGGTATAAAGGAAAAATACTTTACGCCAACAGTTTAAAGATTGGTGCTGTAAGATTAACCAAAATGTTTTTCCCTAATTATAAGATCAATAACAAGTCAATTAAGAAATGTGAAAAATGGGTGGAAGGGGAAGTTTACCCGGTTCTAAAGGTAATTAAAGATTATAATATTGATATGGTTGTCGGTTCATCCGGTACAATAATGGCAACCGGTTTAATGGTTAAAGCCTTGCAAGATTCAGATACTACTCAGTCAATTTTGAACAATTATAAGTTTTCTAATTCAAATCTCAAAGAAGTTAGAGAAATAGTGCTCACAAAAAAATCTATTCAAGAAAGAAAGAAAATTAATGGATTGGATGCCAAGCGGGCAGATATAATACCAGCGGGAATAATTATTCTTTCTACCATTTTTGAGCAGCTCAAAATAAATGAATTGACAATTTCGGGATATGCGCTAAGAGAAGGAATAATTTTTGATACAATAAATAAAAAAAATCCCGATAAGCATTTATTTACGAGTAACATCCGCAAAGAGAGTGCAGAAAAACTTGCTCTTTCGTGCAATTATGATTATAAACATTGTGTGCATGTATCTAAACTTGCAGGAATTATATTTGACCAATTATTTGAACTACACAATTTGAATGAAGAATACAAAGAATATCTAGTTATTGCTTCTATGCTTCATGATATTGGTTATCATATTGCGCATTCAAAGCACCACATCCATTCTCAGTACATTATTGTAAACAGCGAGCTTTTAGGATTTAATGAAAATGAAATACGTGCTATTGCATGTATTGCCAGGTATCACAGAAAAAGTCATCCAAAAACATCTCATAACGAATTCATGCTCTTGCCGGATGATTGGAAAACTATTGTAAAAAAACTTTCTGCAATTTTAAGAATTGCAGATGCATTTGACAGAACTCATAATTTTTTAATTCAAGATGTAAAAATCAAATCAAGGAAGAATGAAGTAATTTTTTATGTTGAGAATAAATTAGCAGATATTGAACTAGAGCTTTGGAGTCTTGAAAGAAGAAAAAAATTATTTGAATCCCTCTTTGAAAAGGAAATAAAAGTAAAATCTTTAGGATAATATATTTTTCAAGTTATTATGAAACTTATCCTAAAAGATGCTATTTTTCTCAATTAAATATAATTTTTGTAATTGTAAAATTTCGGAAAACTATGATTTCTCACGTTTATATCAAAGACCTCTCCAAACATGTTGGCAAAAGTGTAACTCTTAAGGGATGGCTATTCAACAAAAGGTCAAGCGGTAAGGTAAAATTTTTAATTTTAAGGGATGGAACGGGTTATTTGCAGTGTATTGTTTTCAAAGGAAATGTTACTGAAGATTTATTTTCTTTAGCAGATTCAATATCACAAGAAGCCTCATTTGAAATAACAGGTACTATTAAAGAAGAACCTAGGGCAATTGGCGGTTATGAACTTGATGCAGTTGATCTTAAATTGATTGGAGAATCTAATGAATATCCTATTACTCCAAAAGAACATGGGGTTGAATTTTTAATTGATAACAGACATCTTTGGATTAGATCAAAAAAGCAAGCTGCAATTTTAAAGATACGTCATAGAATTGTTAAAGCAATTAGGGACTTTTTTGATGAAAGAGATTTCACATTATTCGATCCCCCGATAATTACTCCAAATGCTTCAGAAGGAACATCTACGCTTTTTGAGATGGATTATTTCGATTTAGGAAAAGCTTATCTTACTCAATCTGGTCAGCTATATGCGGAAGCCGGTGCAATGGCACTCGGAAAGGTTTATACTTTTGGTCCTACATTCAGAGCTGAGAAATCTAAGACAAGAAGACACTTAACTGAGTTTTGGATGGTGGAACCGGAAATGGCATTTTATGATCTTGATGATGATATGGATTTAGCTGAAGAATTTTTGGAATATATTGTTCAGACTGTGTTAAAAGACTGCATGAATGAATTAGAAATTCTTGAACGCGATACATCTAAACTTGAAAAAGTGGTTCGTCCTTTCCCTAGAATTTCTTACACAGAAGCTGTAGAAATACTAAAATCAAAAGGCAACGATTTTGAATGGGGTAATGATTTTGGGGCACCCGATGAAACAATTATTTCTGAGCAATATGATAAACCCGTAATGATTCATAGATATCCGGCTGATATAAAAGCCTTTTATATGAAACGAGATCCCGAAAATCCAAAAGTAGCGCTTGCAGTTGATGTATTAGCACCGGAAGGTTACGGAGAAATTATTGGCGGAAGTCAGCGTGAAGATAATCTTGATTTTCTTCTTGAAAGAATTGAGCAGCATAAATTACCGCAGAATTTTTTTGAATGGTATCTTGATTTAAGAAGATTTGGTTCAGTCCCTCATTCCGGATTTGGCTTAGGATTAGAAAGAACTGTTACTTGGATTTGTGGAATTGAGCATTTAAGGGAATCAATACCATTCCCTAGAATGATTTATAGAAATACTCCTTAACAAAAATAAATTATACTTATATGAAAAAAATTATTTTGTTATTTGCAGCATTCTTTATTGTAAACTTAAATTCAACAATATTTGCTGCTTCTGAAGCCGCACATTTATTACCGGAAGCTTATATGGTAATACCTTTTGTTGTACTTCTTTTAATGATTGCTACTGGACCATTATTCTATCATCATTTTTGGGAACATCATTATCCCAAAGTAGCAATATTTCTTGGACTAATTACTGTAACTTACTACCTTGCAGTTTTAAATGATACGCACAGTTTACTGCACACTCTTGCCGAGTATCTTGCATTTATAGCACTATTGGCTTCACTATTTGTTGCTTCTGGTGGAATATTAATTAAGGTTGATAAAAAATCAACACCAATGTTAAATGTGATTATTTTGTTGTTTGGTGCAGTAATAGCCAATGTTATTGGTACTACAGGAGCCTCGATGCTGCTTATTCGTCCTTTTATAAAAATAAATAGGAAAAGAATAAAGCCATATCAATTCATATTCTTCATATTCTTAGTCAGTAATATCGGTGGTGCGTTAACTCCAATTGGTGATCCTCCTTTATTTTTAGGATTCTTAAGAGGCATTGATTTTTTCTGGTTTTTCTCTCATGTTTGGTACATCTGGCTTCCTACAGTTTTAGTAATTTTACTAATCTTTTATATTATCGATTCAAGAAATGTGGCTGAAGATGATAAGGAAGAAGATTATACTGGTAAAATAGAATTTAAGGGAATGAAAAACGTAGGGTATTTGCTAATCATTTTAATCTCAGTTTTTATTGATCCTGCTGTAATATCTTGGGTTCCAAGTTTAGCACCATTACCATTTGGAATACGAGAAATTATTATGTTCTCAGTTGTTTATCTTTCATATAAAGGAGCTGATGAAGAAATATTAAAAGCAAATGAATTTGATTTCGAGCCAATTAAAGAAGTTGCCTATTTATTTATTGGAATTTTTGCAACAATGATTCCTGCACTTCAACTTATTGCTTATGAAGCAAAAGTTTATGGTGATCAACTTAATCCGGGAAATTTATACTGGGCAACCGGTTTACTATCGGGATTCCTTGACAATGCTCCAACTTACTTAAATTTTTTAAGTGCTGAAATGGGTAAATTTGGATTGGATATAAATATTAAAGCAGAGGTTCATGCACTTTCAATGGAACATCCAATTTATCTTACTTCAATTTCTGTAGCTGCTGTATTTTTTGGTGCAATGACATACATCGGCAATGGCCCTAATTTTATGGTCAAATCAATTTGTGAAAGATCCGGTATTAAAATGCCAAGTTTCTTTGCTTATTGGTTCAAATATGCTATTCCAATTTTAATCCCAGTTTTTACCATTGTATGGTTACTATTTTTTAACGGAGAATAAAATGAATTCATTAGAACAAGCATTAACTGATAAAAAAAATGGCTTATATTATGGAACAAGAGTGATCCTTCCATTTGTTGCTGACATTCTTAAAGCCGTTATTGATGATGATTTAATTACAGACTTTAGCCCAATTTCAGAGGGGGCTTATTATGAAAAGTTTGATAGTTTTACCGAAATTTATTTTTTTGATCATGAGGATATTCTGAAGGATGTTTCAAAATACGAAACAATTAAAATGATTGTTGTAGATGAAGACGATGATATTTTTAATTTTGAACATCATAAAAAAATATCTCTTGACCCTTTGGAAAATCATAAACTTGTTATTACAGAAATTGATGATGACGTAGTTTTCATAGATTAGTTATGATACCACTATATTCAACAGAACAAGTAAGAGAAGCAGATAATTTTGGAATTACAAAATTGCAAATTTCCGGCGAATTGCTTATGGAGAATGCCGCAATCAGTATTGTGAATGCTATTTTTGAAAATTATCCATACCTCGATAATTCATTTAATTTTGGAATAGTATGCGGAAAAGGTAATAATGGGGGAGACGGGTTTGCACTTGCCAGACAATTACTTATTAGAGGTTTCAATATTAATGTGCTTTCTTTAGCTAAAGAAAATGAGTTAAAAGGAGATGCTTTAACAAATCATAAAATTCTAAAAAACTTAATAAAATCGTATAAAAATTCTTGGCTTGGTTATTTTCAGACTCATAGTGATCTTAAAAAAATAAGCAATTCAGAAATTATTGTTGATGCAATTTTGGGAACCGGAAGTTCCGGTGAACTTAAAGACCCATATAAAACAATTGTCGAAAAATTAAACGAAGCTCCATCACTGAAAATTGCACTTGATTCACCAACGGGCTTAAATTTAGATAAAGCAAGTGGTGAAACAATCTTTAAGGCGCATTTAACAGTTACATTAGCAGAATTGAAAACCGGTTTATTTTATGAAAAAGGCAAACTAAATTCGGGAAAAGTAATAAAGGGCTCTATTGGAATTGGACAAACATATTTTGATTCACTAACTACTGATAGTTTTTTAATTGAGCCGGAAGATGCACTTTACGGATTACCAAATAAAGAACAAGATTTACATAAATATTCAGCTGGTAAAGTTTTAGTTATTGCAGGATCTTCATCCATGCCGGGAGCGGCAATTTATGCTATGAATTCAGCAATGGTTAGCGGTACGGGTGCAGGAAAATTAGCTTTTCCAAACTCAATAAAGAGTTTGGCTCAATCTCAAATGAATGCAGCTATTGTAACCGGTTATAATGACGAAAATAAAGGATTCCTATCATTAAGTAATTTAGATGAATTGGAAAGTGAAATAATTTGGGCTGATACAATTGCAGTCGGTCCTGGTTTAGGAAGAGACCCTGAAACAATTAAAGCAGTAATTACTCTGTTGAAAAATTATGAATCAAAAAGATTTATAATTGATGCTGACGCGATTTATGCTATTAGAAATAAGCAGTACAAGAAATTTAATTTAAGAGGAAATATTCTTACACCGCATCATAAAGAATTTGCTGATCTTCTAGGTATTGAGCTTAGTGAATTGAAA
>CAYXXW010000139.1:0-7254 GCA_964469115.1 uncultured Melioribacteraceae bacterium | reverse complement strand
ATTTCATCAAGAGTGTTTATTACGCCCATACAATTTGGCCCAACTAATCTAATGTCATTAGATTTAAGTTTCTTTAATAATTTTTCTTCATACCGCTTGCCTTCTTCGCCTGTTTCCCTAAAGCCGGCAGTTATTAAAATAATTGATTTTACGCCTTTTATTATTAACTCATCTACCGATTGATCAACAAATTTCTTTGGGACAACAATTATGGCAAGGTCAATATTATCAATAATATCAGCAATTTCTGCAAAGCAGTTGTAGCCAAGAATATTTTCACCTTTAGGATTTACTGGAAGTATTTTCCCTTTAAATTGATATTTTTTTAATGAATTTAATAATTCATATCCAATGCTTTTTTCTTTTGATGAAGCACCAACAATACAAATAGACTTGGGGTAAAAGAAGTTTTTTAATTCTCTATTCATTCTAAATCCGGTTTTTCATTTATTGTTTTAATTTGGTCAAGACAGATTTCAGTATTTTCAATGCTTAGATATTCGACTTTTCCCTTAGAATAAATATTTTCTATTTTCCCGCATATAGTTTTACTTTCAAGATTATCTGAATAAATTACTTCAACATTTTTCTTATAAACCGCTAAAGATTCAATTCTATCGTATAGGCTGCAGCTTACTGGCTCGTATTCCATGTGAGATAAATTTTTATTATTGATTACTAAATTTATAAATTGCTTAGCTTTTATACATCAAAGAAATTTTTAATTGTTTTTATCAGCTGAATATTTTAATTGAAAGTGGTTGTTTTATTTGCTATTTATTGCAAATGACATAAAAAATTGTCCGGTTTTGCTGATTGTTTTTTCTAAAAAAATGGATGCCGATGATGGAGCTTTCTCAATTTAAACCTTTTCTTGAAGAGATAAAAACTTTTCTAGCAGAAGAAGTGCTTACTAAGATAACCGACTTTACAGAGAAACGAATTAATTACCTCGACGCAAATCATACTAAATATGAAAAGTGGAAAGGTAGTGTAAAAGAAATTAATAATAATGAAGAGCTGTTTTATCAGACAGCAGAGTTCCACAGTAATATTGAAGAAGCGCTTCATAAAGAAGAAGATGAAATTTTAGAGAACCAAATCTTTGTTCTGATTGATTTATTCGAAAAGAAAATTGATGAGTTAATTGATCCTAATGCAGATGAAGTAATTCTTAATCAAAAAGAATCACACTTTACAATTTCCGAAAATGATAAACTACGCACTAAAAATCTAAAGAGAATTAAGAAAGTAAATTATTCAATTGCAAAAAGAACTAAGAGGATTTTTAAGGGAAAAGAATTCGAATACAACTGGAAAAGAAATGTCCCAGTAAAAAGAATGCTCATTCATTTTTTCAAAGTAAATTATCTTAATGAGCTATTAAAAATAATATCAATTTATTTGGAAAATATCGGCAAACTTTACTTAAATATTCTTTCACTTGGAAATGATATTGATAAATCTTTTACCGATCAACATTTTCAATTTATAAAAGAAGAAGAGAAAAAAAATATTGATGAATTACAAGTAAATTATGAAAATCAATCCAAAGAACTTACCGATAATTTTCTTGTAGAAGTTAGCCTGCTTAATGAAAAAATAATTTCTTCATATGAGCTTGAATACAATAATTTTATTGTTAAATATGAAATTGTTGATACAATTGAAGAATCAAAATCTGCTTATAGCATTAAGAAAATTACCGCTGAGCAAGAGGAGTTCAACAAAAAATTTAATGATGCAAAAAAGTTTTCACAAATATATTTTAAAGCTGTTTTTGATCGCATTGAATATTACAGAGACTTGCTTTGGTTTACTACTTTATTGATTTCAAAGTCCTTTTCGGCAACAAATAATGCAAGTAAGTATAAACTGGATATAATAAATCCAAAAATAGATTCAATTATTCATGAAATAACAAAGTCTAAAGTAAGCATTACTGATAAGCAAAATAATTTTACTGCAATTGTTGAAAAAGAAAAAGGGTTGCTTTTAGACAAGATTGATGGAAAGATTATAATTGATCTAGTTAACTCAGTTACAAACAGCAAGACCAACCTTTTCTTAGATAATTACAAAAATGAACTTAGTGAAAAGCTGGATGAATTTGGGAAAAACTATAAGTTTGTGCGCCCTGGGAATTTACAATTCAAATTAGATGAAGGCGACCTAAAAGAATTTAGCCCAAAAGAAATACTATCTCCCATAATACTCAACAAATTAAATCAAGAAATTGAAATTATTAAGGAAGATTTTGAATCTAAAATTTCGAAATTAACGCCTAGTATTATTGGGCTAGCAAGAATTATAGAATTTAATTTGGATTCTGCTCTTTCAAAACATGAAGAAAATGCAGATTTACTTGAAGAGGCAAGAGAAATAGCTATTTCCGGTTTAGACAGATCGAAAAATAAAGTTGAAGATGTAAGAGAGGAACTTGAAGAGATTTATAAGGAAGTAAGGGACAAATTAGATAATGAAATTAGAGAACTTCTCCGTGATTTATTTTCTCTTTCAAACATAGAACGATTGCTATCCATAAAACTGCAAGTATCTAAAGAAAAAGCCCTACAAGAGGCAAATGAAAAGTTTCAACTTTACATAGGAAAATTCAACCAAGGAATTGAGTGGGCATACAATAAGACAATCCATTACTTCAATTATGTTAAAGAGAGGGCATTGGGAATAACTTCCCGTGTTGGCTTGAGCAGCCATGATTTGGAACTATCCGAGGCAATGGCTGATTACCTGGTTAGAGTATCCTCCTCAATGGAAAAATTGCCATTTGTATATAGAAGATTATTTGCCGGCGATGCACTTACGGACTCTAGAATATTTATTGGTCGTGAAAAAGAATTTGATAAGCTAACAAAAGCTTATAATTATTGGCAGAACAATCAAATATCTTCTATTATGCTTATCGGTGAAAAAGGAAGTGGAACCTCCTCACTAATTTCAATTACACTGAATAAATTAAATGTCCCAAATACTATCTACCGGAAGAAATCATCAAAAACAATCTATAAAGAAGAAGATTTACTTGAATACCTAAAAGAGCTTTTGCAAATGAACCGGATTGTTAGCATTGATGAATTGATTAGTCATTTACAAAATCTGGAGACGAGAATTGTTGTTGTTATTGAGAATTTTGAAAACTTCTTCTTAAGGGTTGTGGAAGGATTTGATGCAGCTAGGAAAATCTTTGAGCTAGTCACCTCTACAAGCAGTAAGGTTTTATGGATTCTAACTTGCAATACATTTGCGTGGAATTATCTTGATAAGGTAATCGGCATTAAAGATTTCTTTATTTTTAATATTCATATGTCTGCGCTTAATGAACAAACAATTAAAGAAATTATTTTATTACGTCATAATATCAGTGGTTACGATGTTACTTATTTGTCCTCTCCGGCAATTGAAAAACAAAAAGCGTTTAAGAAGTTGGACGACAAAGAAAAGCAATTGTATCTTCAGAAAGAATATTTTGAAAGTCTTCACAAAATTGCTTCTAACAATATTGGTATTGCTTTATTTTTATGGCTTCGTTCAATTAAAAGTGCCGATGATGAAGAAATTAAAATCTCTTCTGATGTGGAGCTTGATTTCTCATTTTTAAAGGAAATGTCCGATCAAAAATTATTTTCTATATTGGCGTTAATATTACATGATGGTTTATCACTTGAAGAACACTCGGCCATTTTTAATCTCAGTTTAAAGTCAAGCCAGCTTTTGTTTGCTACCTTACTTGATGACGGAATTATATTTCTCAAAGAATCCTCGTACAAAGTAAATTTTCAATTGTATAAACCTCTTGTGAACTTACTCCAATCAAAAAACATTTTACATTGAGGCTTAGAATGAAAAGATTCTTATATATTGTATTAATAATTTTCATCACATTGTTAAGCACTAATGCTCAATCTGATTCTCTAAATATATCTGCCTCTACTACAACTGTTTCCACTGAAAAAACTATTCAGGACTCCTCAACAATACTGAATTCAGCCAAACCTCAAGAGGCACAATCAGATACTGCAAGTTCGGCATTAAAGGATTTACAATCAATAATTCCAGAAGGTGAAGTAAAGCAAAAACTTACAGATATTTTTTCACTTGGTAAAATTATTTGGGCAGTAATATTTTTTCTATTTAGCTTTTACGTAATTAAGCTCATTACCACTATACTGGACAAGCTTTCTGAAAAAAGCGCCAAATATAGAATTGGGTTAAAAGGTCTAATTCCAATAATTAGAATCTTAGGCTGGACATTAGTTATTACTATAATGATAATAGTAATTTTTGCACCCCCAATTGAATCTCTTGTAGTTGTAACCGGTTCATTAGGTATAGCTATTGGCTTTGCTTCTCAAGATATTATTAAAAATATTTTCGGTGGAATTATGACTTTATTTGATAGACCATTTCAGGTTGGAGACAAGGTTGAGATTGGCGATTATTATGGTGAGGTAAAGAGCATTGGACTCCGATCTACAAGAATTGTTACTCCAGATGATTCTGTTGTTAGTATTCCAAATGGAGATATAATGTCGAAGGCAGTGTCTAATTCTAATACCGGTGAGGCAAACTGCCAAGTTGTTGCAGAATTTTATTTGCCCTCCAATATTGATTTAGAAAAAGTGAGAGGAATAGCTATACGATCTGCTCAAGTATCGAAATACGCTTATCTAAACAAACCGATAGCTGTGATATTTAAAAACGAAATTCATCTTAATCGTTCAGTGATAAAGATGAGATTAAAAGCTTATGTTCTTGATATTAGATATGAATTTGCATTTATGAGCGAAATGACACAAATAACTTTACGTGAATTAATTAAGCAAAAACTTGTTAATCAACAAGAACTAAGTGGAATATCTTAATTGTTAAATTTTATAATATTTTCTCAACAATTTGAGTAGAAATGTCTTCATTTAGTTTTTTTGATGAGATTAGCAGAATAATCAATTATCCGCTTTTTAGTATTAACCAAACACAGGTTACTTTACTATCTATAATCTTGTTTGTAATTATATTGGTTGGTTTTGTTTTAATTTCACACCTATTTAAAAATAGATTCTTATCAAAGATATTAACTAAGTTTAATATTGATGAAGGTATACAGTTTACATTTACAAGAATTTCTCAATACCTCATTACTTTTGTTGGAATTATAGTTGCTTTTCAATTTATAGGAATTGATCTATCCGGCTTAGCAGTAGTACTTGGATTTTTATCTGTAGGAATAGGTTTTGGACTTCAAAATATAACATCAAATTTTATTGCCGGTATTATTTTGCTTTTTGAAAGACCAATTAATGTTGGAGATAGAGTAACTGTCGGCGACACTGAGGGAGACGTACAAAAAATAAATATACGATCTACAACTATCCGTTCATTAAATAATATTTCTTATATTGTCCCAAATTCAGAATTCATTTCAACAACTGTAATTAATTGGTCGCATGGTGACAAAAAAATTCGTGTCGATTTGGATGTGGGTGTTTCATATAATTCAGATTTGGATTTAGTATTAAAAGTACTAAAGGAAATTGCCATAGAAAACAAAGAGGTACTCAAAGCGCCTGCACCTGAAGTACACTTCAGAGAGTTTGGTGATTCATCATGGAATATGAAACTACGGGTATGGATTAGTCATCCTAAGAAACATTACTATGTAAGGTCAGATATAAATTGTGAAATAGTGAGAAAATTCAGGCAACATAATATTGAAATTCCATTTCCACAAAGAGATTTACATTTAAGATCATCTGTTAGCTTAAAATAAACTGCATTAATTAAATTTTAAAAATATAAACGCGAGAACTTTTTGGAAGAATCATTACAAAAAATTTTATACGATCCAATTATTGGAAAAATTATTTTAGCAGTATTATTGAGCTTATTAATAATATCTATTACAAAAATAGTCCAAAAAAATATTTCGAAATTTGTTAAAGACAGTTCTTCAAATTATAGAGTTAGAAAATTTATTAATTTTTTCGGCTTTATACTTATCATTATAACAATTTCAATAATTTATTCGAATCAACTTGGTGGTTTAACAGTTGCGCTTGGAGTTACCGGTGCAGGTATTGCTTTCGCACTTCAAGAAGTCATTGCTAGTATTGCCGGCTGGGTTGCATTGGTGTTTGGGAAATTTTATAAAGTCGGTGACCGTATTTTGCTGGGGGGAATTAAGGGAGATGTAATAGACATTGGTATTTTTAGAACAACTATAATGGAATGCGGTGATTGGATAAAAGGTGATTTATATAACGGAAGGGTGGTTAGAATAGCAAATAGTTTTGTATTTAAAGAACCGGTTTATAATTACTCAGCTGATTTCCCATTCCTTTGGGATGAAATCATTTTACCAATAAGATATGGTTCTGATATTGATTACACTTCCAAAACTTTTTTAAGAATTGCTGACCGGTTAGTTGGTGAATATGCTAAAAATTCAGATCTTGCTTGGAAAGATCTAGTTAATAAATTTATGATAGAAAATGCAAAAGTTGACCCAATGGTAACTATTGAGGCAAATGAGAATTGGATTAATTTTACAATTAGATATATAGTTGATTATAAGCAAAGGAGAACTACTAAACACAACTTATTTGTAGAGATATTAAAAGAAGTCGGGCTATCAGCGGGCAAAATAATAATTGCCGGTTCTACTTTAGAGATAATCGAGGGATCCAAAATATCAGTAAAACAAGAAGTCTAACCCATCCACATCTAATTTTAAATTATTTGCTACAGCATTGTATCAAGCACTGTAAATGAATTGCATTTGACTGTTTTTATCTCAACGTTATAATGTATATAACAACAATCGTTCTCCACATTTTTTAATATCTTTAAATTAAACTTTATATAAAAATGGATATCTATGATGAAATATTTTTTCAGCTTATTAATACTTCTAATTTTATTATTACTTGTCAATTGCTCTGATAAAATTGAACCCGCTGATATAGTTTTACTGAATGGAAATGTAATAACTATTGATTCTAACAATACTATTGCACAAGCAATCGCTATTGTAGATGATAAAATAATGTCTATTGGCAGTAATGATGAGATTAATAATTTTGTTGGTGATTCAACAGAAGTAATTGATCTTAAAGGCAAAACTGCGATGCCGGGATTTATTGATAGTCACGCTCATCTTATTGGAACCGGACAAGAAAAAATAAATCTGAATTTACGTGATGCCAAAAATTGGGATGAAGTTGTTTACCTTGTTGC
>CAYXXW010000138.1:0-7280 GCA_964469115.1 uncultured Melioribacteraceae bacterium | reverse complement strand
ATCACCTTCAGGTAAACCTTGAGCTCTTGCTTTTAATACTCGTCTCATAATTTTACCGCTTCTAGTTTTGGGTAAAGATTCAACAAAAGTAATTGATTCAGGTTTGGCTATAGGTCCCATTTCGTGCCCCACATGATCACTTAAACTTTTCTCAAGAGCAGTATCTCCAGTCAATCCGGCCTTAAGTATTACATAAGCATGAATTGCATTCCCTTTTAATTCGTGCGGCAGAGCTATTGCGGCAGCCTCAGCAACTTTTGGATGACTCACAAAAGCACTCTCAATTTCTGCAGTTCCTAAACGATATCCACTCACTTTAATTACATCGTCTATTCTTCCAATTATCCAAACATATCCATCTTCATCAATTCTTGCAGAATCACCGGCTTTATACCACCCTTGTTTTTCAAACTCTCTCCAGTAAGTTTCAAAATATCTATCGGGATCACCCAAAATTGTTCTTGCCATTCCGGGCCAAGGATTTTTAACAATTAGTTTCCCTTCTTCTCCGGCTTTAACCTCATTACCTTTGTCATCAACGACTGCAACTTCATTTCCAAAGAAAGGTTTAGTGCCTGAACCAGGTTTTAATGGGGTTATGGGAAGAGGAGAAATCATAAATCCACCTGTCTCTGTTTGCCACCAAGTATCCATTATTGGGCACTTTCCATCCCCAATTACCGAATGATACCATTTCCATGCTTCTGGATTTATTGGTTCACCGACAGAGCCAAGTAGTCGTAATGTACTTAGATCGTGCCGCTTTGGCCATTGCTCTCCAAATCTCATTAAACCCCTTACGGCTGTTGGAGACGTATACAATATGGTAATACCATACTTCTCTACCATCTGCCACCATCTATTTGGATATGGATGATTCGGGGCCCCTTCATACATCATTATTGTAGATCCATTTATGAGCGGACCATAAACAATGTAGCTGTGTCCTGTAATCCAGCCCGGATCTGCAGCACACCACCACCTATCTTCATCTTTTATATCGAAAACCATTTTGTGTGTGGTTGATGTGTATACAGAGTAGCCGCCGTGTGTATGCACAAGTCCTTTTGGTTTTCCGGTTGTTCCTGAGGTGTAGAGTATAAACAATAGATCTTCAGCATCCATAATCTCTGTTTCACATTTAATATTTGATATAGGGAGCGAGACCAAATCATGATACCAAAAGTCACGATCATTTTCCATAAATACTTCATGTCCAGTTCTTTTAACTGTGATACAAGCTTCAATGGTTGGGGAACGGCTTATTGCCTCGTTTACAATTCCTTTAAGATCATTTATTTTCCCTCTACGCCAACCGCCATCTGCCGTAACCAGCACTCTACTATTAGCATCAGCAATTCTCTCAGCAAGGGCTTCAACACTGAATCCACCATATACAACACTATGAGCTGCACCAATTTTTGCGCATGCGAGCATAGCAAATGCCATCTCAGGAATTTGGGGCATATATATTGTAACGATCTCACCTTTTTTTACACCCATACTTTTTAAGATATTTGCAAATTTTGTAACTTCACGATTAAGTGCATGGTAAGAAAAAACTTTTACATCACCTGGCTCACCTTCCCAAATAATTGCAATCTTATTTTTACGCCAAGTTTTTAAATGTCGGTCAATAGCGTTTTGTATAATATTAGTTTTTGCACCAACGAACCATTTATAGAATGGCTTATTAGAATCGTCTAAAACTTTATCCCATTTTTTATACCAATCGAGATTATTTGCCTGTTCTTCCCAAAAGCCTTCTCTATCTTCAATTGATCTTTTGTACATTTCATCATATTCTTTTACATTAGCGTTTTCAACAATAGAATCAATAGGATGATAAATCTCTGAGTTGTTATTCTTTTTGCTTTCATCTATTCCCATGATATCTCCTTTTCTGAGTTTGGTTTTAAAAAAATGTAAGAAATGAATAAATATTTGCTGTATTGGATTTTAATTTACTTTATTGAATCTAATATTGCAATATGGGGGTGTGAAAAATTTTTAAAATAAAAAAACCTTCACTAAAAAATATAGCAAAGGCCCTAAATAAATTCTTGAATTTACTAACACCCTAAAGTTGCAACCATTACTGCCTTAATTGTGTGTACTCTATTTTCCGCTTCGTCAAATACAATTGAGTGTTCTGATTCAAAAACATCTTCAGTAACTTCCATTCCATCTAATCCAAATTTTTGAAAAATTGCTTCGCCAACTTTTGTTTCTCTGTTATGGAATGCAGGAAGACAATGCATAAATTTTACACTCGGATTACCGGTTAATTTAATTGTTTTCATATTTATTTGGTAAGGTTTTAAGAGTTTAATTCTTTCTTCCCAAACTTCATCCGGTTCACCCATCGATACCCAAACATCTGAATAGAGAAAATCAACACCCTTTACACCAACTTTTACATCGCTGGTAAGTGTAATTTTAGCTCCCGACTTTTTAGCTATTTGTTTACATTGATCAACCAATTTTTTGTCAGGTAAATTTTGTTTTGGTGCGCAAAGCCTAACATCCATTCCCATTATGGCTCCGCCGACTAAAAGTGAATTACCCATATTGTTTCTGGCATCACCCAAATAGCAGAATGATATTTGAGAAAGAGGCTTATCGCTGTGTTCAAGCATTGTCATAAAATCGGCAAGAATTTGTGTGGGGTGAAATTCATTTGTTAAGCCATTCCATATCGGAACTCCAGCATATTCAGCCAATTCTTCCACAATTGCTTGACCATAACCACGATATTCAATTCCGTCATACATTCTGCCAAGAACACGGGCAGTGTCTTTCATTGATTCTTTGTGACCAATTTGTGAACCGCTTGGACCAAGATAAGTTACATTTGCCCCTTGATCAAATGCTGCTACTTCAAACGCACATCTGGTTCTTGTTGAGCTCTTTTCAAAAATTAATGCTATGTTTTTTCCAGTTAATGTGGGTTTTTCATAACCGCCATATTTTGCATCCTTTAAGTTTTTAGAAAGATCTAATAAGAATTGAATTTCTTCTTGAGTAAAGTCTAATAACTTTAAAAAATTTCTATTTCTCAAATTGAAAGCCATAAAAACTCCTATAATAATTCTGTTTAATAAAAAAAATTTCTTATGTTAATATATCTAACATATTGGAAATCACTAAATAAAAAAATATGAACGCTAAAATTACTATTGATCAAAATATTCTTTTTGTATTTTTAATTCTTTTAACAATTCCCCAAAATTTTTATTTTCAAAACGCGAGACCGATTGCAGCAAAAAACGGAATGGTGGTTTCTGCTTGTCCGCTTGCTTCCGAAGTTGGTACTAAAATTTTGCAGCAGGGGGGCAATGCTGTTGATGCTTCCATAGCAGTTGGATTTGCTCTTGCTGTAACATATCCATATGCCGGTAATTTGGGCGGCGGGGGCTTTATGGTTCTCCACCTAAATACTGGCAGAAATACAACAATTGATTTTAGAGAAAAAGCTCCTCTTAAAGCTCATAGAGATATGTATCTGGACGAAAAGGGTAATTATCTGCCAGAATTAAGTCAAGAAGGTATTACCTCGGTCGGTGTGCCTGGGAGCGTAGCCGGATTGATATACGCAGTTGAAAAATACGGAACAATGAGTTTAGAAGAAGTTATTCAACCTGCAATTGAGTTAGCTAGGAATGGGTTTATTTTAACGGAAACTGATGTTCGGTCTTTCAATTATTACTTTAATGAATTTAAAAAGTATCCTTCTACACTTAAAATATTTTCTACAGAAGGAGAAACTTTTAAGGAGGGTGATTTATTTGTTCAAAAAGATTTAGCAGAAACATTAAAGGCAATTAAGGAAAATGGAAGAGATGGATTCTATAAAGGTGAAGTGGCTGATTTGCTAATAAGTCAAGTTGAGGAAATGAACGGCTATATTACTCATAAGGATTTAAAAAATTACCAACCGTTTGAACGAGAACCTATAATTGGTTCATACAGAGATCATAAAATAATTTCGATGGGTCCGCCAAGCTCAGGTGGAATAGCACTGGTTGAACTACTGAATATTTTAGAGAATTTTACTTTCGATCAATTTGATTGGGGAAGCAGTTCTTATATAAATAAACTTGTCGAATCAATGAAATATGTCTACGCTGATAGAACTTACCATTTAGGAGATGAAGATTTTTATCCTGTGCCGAAGCAAAAATTAACTTCTAAAGAGTATGCAAGAACTATATTTGATCAACTTACTCCATATGCAATTTCTTCAGAAGAAATAACAACACAAATACCGGTTGAAGTTAATGAAAGCACAGAAACTACTCATTATTCAGTCTATGATAAAGATGGGAATGCTGTTGGCGTTACAACTACCATAAACTCCGGTTTTGGCTCTAAAATTGTTGTTGAAGGAGCGGGTTTTCTTCTCAACAACGAAATGGATGATTTTAGCTCTAAACCAGGGGAACCAAATCAATTTGGATTATTGGGAGCAGAAGCAAATTCCATTGAACCTGGAAAAAGAATGCTGAGTGCAATGACTCCTACAATTGTATTGAAAAATGATAAACCCTTTATAATTACTGGATCGCCGGGTGGATCAACAATAATTACAGTCGTGCTCCAAGTAATAATGAATGTAATTGATTTTAATATGAACATTCAAGAAGCTGTTAATGCCCCTAGAATCCATCATCAGTGGATGCCCGATATTATTTATTTGGAAGAATTTGCTGTTAGCAAAGATGTAAAATTTAATCTGGAAAAAATGGGATATAAATTCGGAGATCGAAATCAAACTTTTAGAGTTTTGGGATCAGCACAATCTATCTTGATTGATGATGAAAATATTTATGGAGCTCCCGATCCACGCAGAGGAAAGGCTTCTGCCATAGGTTACTAGAAACACAAAGGAAAATTCATGAAAAAATATAAAGATAAAACACCCGAAGAAGTAATTAAGCTTGTAACTATAGAAATTATTGAACGGGCCATCAAGCTTGGAAAAAAGAATAATAGAATAATTTCAATAAGTAAAACTTCCGGTGGTAAAGGAATTGATGTAAATGAATTAAATCCTAAAACTAAAGAAGGAAGAGAAAATTTAAATAACTTTTTTACCTCAATAAGAAGGCGTTATACTTTTTTCGGACTTGGTTCTATTGAAGAAAAGAATTCAATAAACTGGCGGATATTTAACTTGCCACTTGGCAGACGGCTACTACTAGTTTTTCAAGTATCACTTTCTTTTTTGTTAAAAGGAACTTTAATAAAAAATAAACTTTACAGATGGATGGGAGTTCATGTTGGTTATGGTTCAGAAATTATGCAGTTAGTTTGGCTCGATCATTTTAGACCTGAATTAATTTCTATTGGAAACAATACTTTAATGGGCGCATTTACACGTTTAACAGTTCACGCATATGATGGCTCAGGTAAATTTACATACGGACTAATTGAAATAGGAAATAATTGCACTATTGGCGCCGGAACCGGAATGGGACCAATAATAATTGAAGATAATGTTAGAACTTTGCCTGGGGCCACACTTTCTCCTTATTTTTCAAGAATTAAAGCAGGTTCTATTGTTGGTTGGAATCCCCCAAATGTTAAAGAACCCAAAACTGACCAATAAAAATTGGACACTTACAAAGCAACAATATATTTAACTTAAATTATATAATTTTTTTGTTATTATTAAAAAGAGAAAATTATTATGTCTTTTTGATTGCATTAGAATATAGATATTTCATGCAATTAAAATGGATTTCTGATTTCTAAATTTTTTAAAAATAAATGAGGAGTTAATATGAGTAAAAAAATGTTTTTTATAATGATTCTAGCATCACTTATTGCTGTATGGGGTTGCGATTCGACACAGGAGAAAGTAAAGGAAGCAACCGATAAAGCCGGTGAAGTAGCAAATGAAGCTGTTGATAAAACTAGTGAGTTAGCAGATGAGGTTGCAAAAAAAGCTGGAGATGCAGCAAAAAAAGTTGGCGATATTATTGATGATGATTTTCTTGTGGGTACATGGAGTGGGAAATTTGATGGTAGAAAAACTGTGTTAAAAATCTCCAATCAAGATGGAAACACTTTTGAAGGAAAAATTACTATAAATTATCGCGATGTAATTAATCAAGAATTAAAAGGTTCTTTCAACCCAGAGACAAATACATTAACCATGGAAGATCTGCTTCATAGTAGGTTTGCCGGTAAATATAATGGCAAATTAAGCGAAGATAAATCAGTTTATTCGGGTCAGTTTGCTATGAAATTAAATGGCACAAAGTTTAATTTTAACTTAAAGAAAAACTAAGAGGGAAAAATGAAAAATTATAAATTTGTAGTAATTGCTGTCCTACTTGGACTTCTGTTTATATCTTGTGAAGATTCTACAACTGACCCAATTCCAACCACTGGGACTATTTATTTAGAATCTGAACCAACAGGGGCAGAAATATGGTTAGATGATGTAAATACTGGTGTTGTAACTCCGGGAAGAGTAGACGCAGATCCTGGAGCACATATTGTTACTCTTAAACTTCAAGGATATGGGGAACTATCAATTAATGTAAGTGTTACAGCAGGAGAAGAATTTATTCTTACTTCAGGAACTACATTATCACTACTTGGATCTTTAGTAATAAACTCACAGCCGGCTGGCGCAGACATTTGGATTGATGGAACCAATACAGGGAAAGTTACGCCTAGTACTTTCTCTTTACCTGATGCCAATTATACTGTATATTTAGAATTGACAGACTATAGTGATACGACCTTTGTAACCCAGATTGCAAACGGCGGAGCCACCACCGAAACAATAGAATTAAAACCTGAATTTTTATCTTCGCTTTCTGCAACAATTTGGGAAACTATTGGTACTACATCCGATCAGCCAAGCGGATTAGATTTATCAACAGGAGCAACATCTAGCATTGCTTCTGGTGTCAATCAGAGTGTTGATGTTTTTTATAATTCTGATGGATTTGTTGTTATGAGTGCAAACGGAAGAAATGGAATGACTAGGGAAACTTATTTTAAGATTGGTAACGGAACTGAATTAAATGATGGAATAAATTCTCCAATTAAAGATAATTCATGGGTAACAAGCATCTTGGATACAGAAACTAATTATATTTTCTTGTATGATGCTGATGGGAATTATTCTAAATTTAGAATAGTCAATCAATCCGGCGGAACTCCCGGCAATCCATCGAATTTAGATGTTGAATGGCTTTACAATCCAAAACAAAACGATATTAATTTCTAAAATATCTTTTTAGGAAGAAAAACTTTTAAGG
>CAYXXW010000137.1:0-7287 GCA_964469115.1 uncultured Melioribacteraceae bacterium | reverse complement strand
CTTACACGATGCCAATCTCCATCAAATTTTGGTATATAAACTTTTATTATAAATGCAGGGAATCCCTTATTGATTAATTTTTGAGATTCACGATCGGCAACACTTCTTTGTCGCCAAGAAGAAATTTGGACGTTATAAACAAATCCATCAAAGTAAATACTTTCAGCCACTTCTTTTTCATCGTCGAGTGTGGTCAGTTGATTTAACTCTGTTTCATCTTTACGATTTTCAATTTTTTCGTTTTCGTCCTCAATCTTAGCGGAAACATTAGTTGACTGTGCAAGTTCAGATCCATTATTTGTTCCACTAAGATTTTCTTCAGAGTTTGCAGGAATCTCTTCAACATTTTCAGCAATACTAGCTTCTTGTTCATATAGTTGCGAGCCGGGTTTATTGAAGAAAATATAATAAATACCAATTGCTGCAACAATAAAAAATAATGCAATAAGTAGATAAATAAGCGAACTTTTTCTCTTCTTCTCCGCACTGTATTTAACTTCTTTATTCTCTGGGGGATTGAAATCTGAAGGTCCCTTTTCAATATCTTTAATATTATTTAATTCTGATTCAATCTCTGGTTTTCCAAATTCTTCTTTTATCACTTCGGGATTGTCAATTATTTGTTCCTCTATTTTGTCTTCGTTAATATCGTCTGATTCACCAAAATTTTCTTCTTTTAGTTCAAGATCAATTTCATCCATAAATTTTTCTTTTGGTTTTTCCTCTTCGATCAACTCATCGATTTCTTCAATTACACCTTTCCCCTCATTAAAAGAATCTTCGTGGTCCGCTGAAAAATCTTCAGTAACTTTTTCAAGATCATCAAGCAATTGAGGGTCTTCATGTTCGGTTATTTCATCATCCTCTTGAATAATTTCACTCAAATCATTCTCAGTCATCAAATCACTTTTTTCAATTATCTCATCAAATATTTCGTTTTCATCCATTTCAACAAAATCTTTTTCGTAGAGAGCCTCTTCAACTTCATTTAGTTTATCTTTTGGTTCTGATAAATCAAGGTTATTATCAATATCTTCTCCAAGTTCATCAAGAATATCCTTTGTTTCTTTATTTTTCAAGTGATCTTCCCATAGATCAAAGTTTTTTATTTTTTCCGAATTATCAATTAATGTAGAAATGGTAATTGCTATATCATTTTTAATAGAATTACTTTCGGTTTCATTTCCTTCAGACGTAACAAGAGGTTTATCAATACCAATTTGAAATACATTTTCATCGAACTCGTTGTCATCTAATTGTTTTTCATCTAACTCTAGATTTAGAAATATGGAATCGTCTTCAGATGTTCGTGATTCGGGTGAAAAGACCAACGTTAAACTTTTATCTTTAGAATTTATTTTTCCCAGATCATCAGAACGGTCGAGCTGCTCTTTCATCTGAAATACACCTAAAGAATTAATTTTTACTGCTTCACCCACTTTTAAAAATTCAGATAATTTTTTCTTGAATTGTGCGAAAGCAAGTTTTTGAAATTCCTCACTAACATTAAGTAAACCAGCAACTTTCTTTTCAAGTTCTTTTTTATCCATTTTTTCCTCTAACTTCTTTATATTTTCACCATCTAAATTCGAAGCCAACCAGTATATCTACCGGTTTTACCTCATAATTTCTGAAATAATAATACTTATTGTTTAGAATATTTTCCAGATCTAAAGTTAATTTGAAATTTCTAAATAGCTCATAATAAAATGATGCATTCAGATCAATTGTTTCCGGTATATAGTTATCGTTTTCATAGTCAGTATAAGCTTCGCCAAAATATACTAATCCAATATTAAATCCGTAACCAAAATCCCAATCATATGAATAATGTAAAGTGCTAATAAAATTGGAAGAATATGGTAAATCTTTATTATTCTTTCCTGTTACATTTTGTAATTTTGCTTCAGCATAAAACTCACCAAATGGTCCTTTCCTAAATAAGAAATTTAGGAACACATAAGAATTTTCAATATCTTCTTTGAATATTGTAAAAAATCCATTGTCGATTCTATCTTCAAAATAAAAATTATTATCTGAATTTAAATACCCGGCTCCACCGCTTATTTCAAAATATTTTTCATATTCAAATTTAGCGGCAAACTTAATATTAAATTTATTCTCTATAAAAAGATTGGGGAAATCATTTATTTGAAAATATCTGTTGGCTGCTTTGAAATTTTGCAAAGTTTTGAACTCCGTATTAGGAGAAAACTCACCGAATAGAGAAATACTTTTATTTAGTTTAAGACTTCCATATGCAACTGGAGCAAAAAAAGTATTCCCTTCACTTTCAGCCAAATAAATTCCAGCTTTTAATTTTACTATGTCATAAAGCGTTAATCCAACAGTTGCCAAGGAGTTGAAATAATATTGATTACCAAAATTCTGATTAATATTTGATATAGACTGATTTTTGAAACTTCCCTCGACTCTAAAATCAAAATTGGAATATCTTAATTTATAATAAGCATTTAAACCAAAAATATTCTCATCAAACTCATCTTTTTGTTCAAAGTAAGTATCACTGAAAGCCATGCCAAAATTATTAAATGGATCGCTGACATAATTAAATGATAGATCTGCAAATCCGTTATTCGTTGTACGACTTATGTTAGGGGTATCTGAACCGAAGAAATTATAGGAATCATAATAGTAATTACCATTAAAATCAATCTCAAGTCCTGGAAGAAAATCAGCTTTAAGATCAACGAAATATTTTGTGCCAATACCCGCACCGGCAAGACTGACTCCTGCATTCTTAACATATTCAAGCTCGTTATTACCATACAACTTTGCATTGTAAGAAAAATTTCCAATCCAATCATTATAGTAAAAAACCCCTGATGGGAATGTTTCTAAACCGGCATTAAATTTTAAAAGTGCATTCGTATTTTGCTTGTAATTTCCAATGCTCACAATTTCAGTTTCCGGTTTGGGCAGTTTAATTGTTGTCTGCTCTTGATTAGGATATTGAGGAGTAAAGAAATCTTTAGAAAGTAAGGGAATAAAATCTGGCAGCTGTTTTTGAATTTTAGGAATATTTATACTTTCTTTTCCTGTTATAACAAAATCCGGCAGCTCAATACTTTGCGACTGACTCTCTTCTTGAGCACAAATTGCTGAACTTATAATTGCTACAATTAAAACTATTTTTTTCATAATTTATTTAACTTACTTTTTGCTTCAGATGCGAGTTCATTATTACGGTGTCTTTTGAGAACTCCTTTATACATTTCAGCTGCATTTTCCTTATCATTTATTTTAACGTAGCAATCGCCCAATAACATTAGTGATCTTGAATACCACTCATCATAGGCTGAATAAAGCGATTTTACCTTAATTAATTCTGTAATTGCTTCCGGCATTCTTTCTTGATCATAGTAATTCAGTCCAATATAGTATTGAGACTTTGCGGCCAAATCGTCTTGGCGATTATTTACTACATCATTCAATAAATAAAGGGAGCTCTCATAATTTGATCTGGAAAACTCTAAAATGCCAAGTTCAATTTCCGCTTTATAATAAAATAATGAACCATCTCTGCTATCAACTATTTCATTTAAAGTCTGATAGGCAGCAGCGATATTATTATTTTCAATAAAGCTAAGTGTCTTAATATATTTTATTTCGGAGATATTTTTATTATCAGTAATCTGAGGAAGTATTTCATCGTAAAGTAAAACTTCCCTATCGTAATTTTTCTGTTTTCTGTAAATATTTCCTAGCTCTATAACTGAATTAAAACCTATTCTGGAATTCAAAGAATTTTCAATTACAATTTCAAAATAACCAATAGCGATATTCTCTTTATTGAGCAATACAGAACTTTTTCCCATCCAATAGTAAGCACTTGGGATAAGTGAACTATTCGAATATTCGTCAATCACTTTTTGATATTCATTTATCGCTAAGCGGTAATTGCCTGAACTATAATAGATTTCACCTTTTTTAAATTGGACTTTATCTAGAAATTCAGAATCACTATTACTTTTTATAAAACTATCGAGATAATTAATTGCTTTATCCTGCTGATCTTGAACGATATAGCAATATTGGATTCCATTTACGGCATCATATACATAGGATGATTTAGGGTAACGCTCGATTAACAAATAGTAGCTATCAACAGCTTTATAGTATTCACCTTTGTTAAAGTATGAATCTCCGATTGAATAATATGTAATTGGCAATAGTGGAGACTGAGGATAATTACTGAACAGCTTTGTATAGTTAACAATTGCTTCATCAAAATTTCCGTTTTGAAAATAAATCCAGCCGATTAAATATTGTGAATCATCAGCAAATTTTGATGCCGGGAAGTTAGTCTGCAGATTGTTTAATGTAGTAACTGCCTTTGTTATTTTACCGTCCTTAAATAACGATTGGGCATAATTAAAAAATGATCTATCATCATTTCTAAACTGCTGAGATTTTACAAGAGCCCTCTCATAATAAATACTTGCTTGAGAATATGATTTTGTTCCGTAATAACAATCAGCAAGTCTTAGCTGACATTCTGTAATTCTTTCATCATTATTATATTTTTTTAAGTATTCATTAAAATAGTATGCAGCTTTATTAAAATCTTTCTGGTTGAAATGAGAATAAGCTTTTCCATAAATTATATTTTTATTTATTACATCGTCATCAGTTTCTATCTGATCGTAATTAGCAATAGCCTGCTTATAATTACCTAGAAAGAAATTTGTTTCGGCTTTGTAAAAATTTAATTTGTTTTTATCAACAACCGTTTCATTAATATTAATTGTATTTAGGTTATTAAGAGCTTCAACATTATTTTTATTGAAAAAATAAGCCGTTCCTAAACCAAGATAACTGCGGTCTTTGAGTTCAAGCGGAATTTGTGGAATTAATAAACCTCGCTTAAAATATTCAGTCGCTTGCTTATATTCTTTCTTTCTAAGCTTTAGTTCTCCAAGTAGAGTGATTGCTTTTACTTTAGTTATGGGATCTGTTGAATTAATTGAGTTTAATAAAGTTTCTTCAGATTCACTGTAACTATTCTGACTAAATTTGCTAATTCCAATATTCAATCTGACTTTCTCAGAATAAGGATGGTTTGGATATTTCTCAATAAAATTTTTATGAATCTCAATAGATTCACCAAACTTTCCTTCATATCTTTTAGCTTCTCCGCTCCAGTAAAGAGATTTTATCGCGACTGAATCATCGGATGATTGAGAAAGCTGATAAAATAATTTATATGCATCGTTATAATTACCTTCCTGAAAATGAATCCAAGCCAAACCGTATCTTATTCTGTCAAGCATTTCTGAGTTAGGCGAATTATTCAATATCCTTCTGTAGGCTTCTGTGGCACTTTTATATTCATGCAATTGATAAAAAGCATTTGCGAGTATATAATCTGCTTCGTTTTGCTTGTCAATATCTAATTCTTTAATTAATGGATCTGATAACTCAAGTACTGCATTATCATATTCTTCCAAATAAAAATAACATACCCCAATTCTTAATTGTGCTAATCCCGCTAACTCACTATCTTTATGAAAACCAAGCAGCTTATCGTAATATTCCACTGCTTTCGTGTACTGTTCCTTCTTCTCATATAAATTTGCTAATGAGTAAATGCTCTTATCAACAAGCGTGTTATTTCTTTTCGAGTCTACAGCGGAATTAAAGAAACTTTCTGCTTTAGTCAAATCATTTTCTTCAATAAAAGTTTCACCAATTAAGTGGTAAGCTGAACCTGAATATTCAGATGCTGGATAAGAGCGGAGTAATTCGACTAAGTTAGTTCTACTTTTTTCAAATAGTTTCTTTTCAAAATAAAGATTACCTAACCGATAAAGTGCGAGTTCTCGAAAATTAGATGTAGGATACCGATTAATAAAATTTTCAAACTGAGATATTGCACCGTCTTTCTGATCCAATCCAAGTAAACTTTCTCCAATATAAATTTCTGCACTGGATAAAAGCTGTTCATCAATTTCATCATCTAAAATATATTTCTCTAAATACTCGAGGGCTTCAGAATAATTTCTATTATTAAAACTTTCCATTCCCTGAGAGTATATTTCAATATTCTTTTGGGAAAAAATTTGGTTTGATATAATAAAAATTAATAAAATTAGGTGGGAGAAATATTTCATAAAACTCTCAGATCATATATTGTTTTCATATATAATGTATTAAACGTAATAAAGTGGTTTAGAGTTCCGAAAAATATTTAAAAAATTAAAGTTAATATAAAGAATTAGTATCCTAAGTTAAAGATAATTATGAAATTATATTTATAACTTATTTACTAACAATATTTTAAGTCTGGAAAATTTTCTAATAATCAAAAAAAACCCGACTCTAAAGCCGGGTTTGAAACTTATATAAATTACTTTTTAGTTCAAGTATTTAATTTCATGATTACTTCTATCTCTATATTGCTTATCTGAGCTTGCAATTTTGAAATTTTCTTTAGCTTTTTCATTATCACTTAAACCTTTGAAAGCCATTCCTTTATAAAAATAAGGAGCCCCTTTTGGGACTTTAGATTTTTTATCTCTATGATTTATAGCATTATCAGCAGCTTTAAGAGCTTCTTCATATTTACCTGTTTCAACATAAACATCTGCCAATTTTAAGTAAGCTGCGTCATAGTTGTAATTTGCAACGGCATCTAATAAATGTTTTTCAGCTGCTTTATAGTTTTTATCTTTGAGAGCACTTTCACCAAGCTTTGTATATGCTAATCCAATATATTTAGAAGCTCGAACTTCCAATTTTTTATCACCAACATTTTCTTTAAATAATTTAAAATTTTCAGCTGCTTTATCGTATTTTCCCCAAGAGTAGTATGTTGTACCAAGAGAATTATAAGCGGATGTAAATTCCGGATTGACTTTTAATGAATTAAGCAATGCTTCTTCAGCTTTATCAAATTTCCTCTGTTTTTTATAAACCGAGCTAAGTTGATAATAGATTCTGTAATCTTTTGAAATACTTAAAGCTTTTTGATAAGATTCCAAAGCTCCAGTAAAATTACCAGTTTTTTTTTGACTATTGCCTTCATTGTACAATTTGGCAGCCTCAGTACCCATTTCGCCATTTTGCGCAAATAGGCTTAAAGAAAATATTGTGAGTAGTGAGAGAACTATTAGAAGTCTTTTTTTCATCAAATTACCTTTTGATTTAATTATACAAAACATGTGCGGAAGGCGGGACTTGAACCCGCATGCCCTTACGAGCACTACCCCCTCAAGATAGCGTGTATACCAATAAATTTCGCTTTTAAACTTTTACGATATAAGC
>CAYXXW010000136.1:3989-7298 GCA_964469115.1 uncultured Melioribacteraceae bacterium | reverse complement strand
AATAAAATATAATTACAAAAAGTTAAAATATGTTGACAAAAGCTAGACAATTAGCTATATTTACATATGGAAAATTCAATAACATACCCGATAAAAGCTGTTTCACATCTTACGGGACTAAGTATTCATGTAATTAGGGCTTGGGAAAAAAGATATAAAGTTGTAATTCCTAAGCGTACTGATACAAATAGAAGACTTTATTCTAGAGAAGATGTAGAAAAGCTAAGTTTACTTGCAGATGCTTCTGCGCAAGGTTATTCAATAGGTTCTATTTCCACTTTAACTACTAAAGAGCTCAAAAATCTTTTAAATGCAGCTGAGCAGATTGTTCACAAAGGCCTTATTAATAAGATAGAGCAAAAAGAAATTCTTGAAAGTGATAGTCACCTTGATAAATGCCTCTTTGCAGTTAAGGAATTAGATGCTCATGGTTTAGAGCAAGAGCTTTATAATGCCCTTAAAGATTTATCTCAACCGAAATTCATTGATGATTTACTCACCCCGCTCTTGCAAAATATTGGTAATATGTGGAAAAAGGGTGAAATCAGAATAGTTAATGAGCATGTTTCAACAGCTATAATAAGAAAAATCTTAAACTCTCTAATAGATAATAATTCTATGCCTAAAAATGCACCATCAATTATAATTGCAACCCCAAAGGGGCAACTTCATGAACTTGGCGCACTTATGATAGCAGTTATTGCTTCTGCGGATGGATGGAATGTAACTTATATGGGTCCTGATTTGCCCGGCGAAGAAATTGCTGCTGCAATAGACAAGCTTCAACCAAAACTAGTTGCACTTAGCATCGTTTACCCAAATGACGACTTTACATTAGACAGAGAGATGACTAAGCTTAAAAAACTACTTAATAACGGCACAAAAATTATAGCGGGCGGCAGAAGTGTAATGTCTTATGCTAAGACTCTCGAATATATGAATGCTACAATAATAGGCAGCATTGATGATTTTAGGAAAGAACTAGATAAAGCTAGAAATTGAACACAATAGTAGCTAAAACAAGAAAAGTGTTTATAAAGTATATGAAAGGTCCATATTGTGAAAAATAAAAGATTTGAAAATAAAGTAGTATTTATAATTGGTGCAACAGGTGGAATTGGAGAAATAGTTTCCAAAAGATTAGCTGAAGAGAAAGCTTCTTTGATATTATTTTCTAGAAATAGTGATAAACTAAACGATCTTAAATCAGAATTAGATACAGAATGTATCGCTATTGTGGGAGATGCTGCTAATTCAACCGATTTAGAAAATGCAGTAAAATTAGGAATAGAAAAATTTGGAAGAATTGATTCACTTATTCATGCTGTCGGTTCAATTGTTCTAAAACCAATACACAATACAGATGAAGAAACTTTTAGAGAAATTTTAGAGCTTAATCTACTATCACCGTTTCTTGCAATTAAATCTGTTATAAGAAAAATGATGAATCAAAAAAGCGGTAATATAGTAATTATTTCTTCAGTCGCCGGTTCAAAAGGTTTAATGAACCATGAAGCAATCAGTGCTGCTAAAGGCGGTCTTGAGGCGATGATTCGTTCAGCATCTGTCACTTATGCAAAAAGAGGAATTAGATTTAACGGTGTTGCTCTTGGCTTAGTTGATACACCCCTTGCAAAATTTTTAACTCAAAATGAAATTTCAATAAAAGCTTCTGAATCAATGCACCCAATGGGAAGAATTGGAAAGCCTGAAGATGTGGTTGAAGCAATTTTATATTTAGCTTCTGATGATTCTTCATGGGTAACGGGAACTATAATTCCAATTGATGGCG
This sequence comes from uncultured Melioribacteraceae bacterium, assembly GCA_964469115.1. GTDB lineage: Bacteria > Bacteroidota > Ignavibacteria > Ignavibacteriales > Melioribacteraceae. The sequence continues at coordinate 5,506 of CAYXXW010000136.1, read as the reverse complement.
GAATGAAAGCAAACTAGGGAAATTGTAAATGGAAAATTTAGAAAAATTTGATGTTGTAATAATAGGTGCCGGAATTAGCGGTATTACTGCTGGTAAGTATCTGGATAAAAATGGCTTTTCAGTAAAAATTATAGATAAAGGAAAAGCAATTGGTGGACGACTGGCAACTCGTAGAATAGAGATTGAAAATAAGCAATTGCAAATTGATTACGGCTGTAAATATGTTGAGGCTCATAGTTATGAGTTTAGCCAAGAATTAGTCGACCTAATTAAAAATGACACTATCAAAAAATGGAATACTGCAAACCAGAATACATTTCTTGATGAGTTGGAAAACAATCTCAAGTTTATCGGCAGACAAAGTATGAGGCAAATTGCAATTGAGCTTTCTAAAGGGTTAAATATTAGCAATAATGTTAGGGTGAAAAGTATAAAACATAAGAATGGTGAGTGGAATGTTAAAGATGATAAAAATTTTATAATCAAAGCAGAATCGATTATCTTAACAATGCCGGTACCGCAATCGCTTGAACTAATTAATAACTCAAAATTAGAAATTTCTGATGAAATTATTAGTAATCTAGAAAAAGTTGAATATGCAAGGAGTATTGCGGGAATCCTCATTTTGGAAAATAAAAGTAATCTTAAAAATGAAGGAGGATTAAAATTTGAAGATGGTCCAATTTCATTTATTACTGATAATAATCTAAAGGGTGTTAATAGTGGCTTAACGGCATTAACTGTTGAAATGGCAAATGAGTTTAGTACTGAAAATTGGGATAAATCGGATGAAGAAATTACCGAATTAATAATTGATGCATCAAGTGAATATCTTAATTCAAAAATTTTGAAATCCCAAATTCACAAATGGAGATATAGTACACCTCTAAGGAGTTATCCTAAAAAATTCGAATCCATTGATTTACCCGGCTCACTCTATTTTGCCGGGGATGCTTTCTTAGGTGCAAATGTTGAATCTGCATATTTATCGGGGCTATATTCTGCAAAAGCTCTATATCAAAAATATTCTTTTCTTTTAAGTGAGATTGAAGTATGATGAAGATTTTACTAACCGGGGCTACCGGATACATCGGAAAAAGACTTCTTCCAAACTTGCTTGAAGCAGGACACACAGTCGTTTGTTTAGTGCGTGATCCCCGCCGATTTCAAGAGAAATATTCTGATAATGAAAAAGTCATTTTGATTAAAGCTGATTTACTGGATAGTTCCAGTTTAGATAATATTCCAAAGGATATTGATATTGCTTACTATTTTGTTCATTCAATGGGCTCATCCAAATCAGACTTTGCACATCTTGAGGCAAAAGTAGCTGAAAATTTTGTGAGTGCAGTTAACAAAACCAACACAAGACAAATTATCTACTTGAGCGGAATAATAAATGATAAGCAGAAACTCTCCAAACATCTTAGTTCAAGATTAAATGTAGAGAGGATTTTACAAACTGCTAAAGCAAATACTACAATAATGCGGGCTGCAATAATAATAGGTTCTGGCAG
>CAYXXW010000136.1:0-3889 GCA_964469115.1 uncultured Melioribacteraceae bacterium | reverse complement strand
TTTGCTCTTGCACGAAGCTTAGTCGAAAGTATGAAAAATGAAGTTGTCTGCAATATAGATGGAATTGAAAAAATAGTTGATATCAAATTATATGGCTATAAAGAAGCAATTGAAAGAGCATTTAAAGTAATTGATTCTAACCAAGTGCCTTCTAGTTGGATTGATGCAGCAAGCACAGGGAATTTGGAGCAAGACTTTTTAGATAAGATTGAAGTCCCAATGTATGGATGTCTTACAGACGAAAGGAATGTTAATTATAATATTGAATCAGAAAGAGTAAAGAAAAACATTTGGGAAATTGGTGGAGAAAACGGATGGTACTCTTGGAACTGGGCATGGGTGCTAAGAGGATTTATGGATAAAATGGTTGGCGGTGTTGGTTTAAGAAGAGGTAGAAGAAGTCCAACAGAATTAAAACCGGGTGATGCATTAGATTGGTGGAGAGTTATTCTTGCCGATAGAAATACAGGGCGATTAATTTTGTATGCTGAAATGAAAGTTCCCGGGGAAGCTTGGCTAGAATTGTCAGTTGATGAAAACAAAAAAAACTTTACTCAAAAAGCTACATTTAGACCTAATGGTTTATTAGGCAGATTATATTGGTATTTATTATTACCGATACACAAAATAATTTTTAATGGAATGGCAAAACAAATAATTACAAGACAAACTAAGGATCAACAATGAATATTTTAACAATTGCAGTTACTGCAGTATCTTTATTCGGAAGTTCATCAACAATGAATACTATCTCGAATATTAGTGATTTCACAGTCAAAGATATAAATAAAAAAGAAATAAAAATGTCTGACTACAAAGGAAAAGTATTATTAATAGTTAATGTCGCGAGTAAATGCGGCTTTACAAAGCAATATGATGGCTTACAGGAAATTTATGAGAAATATAAAGATCAAGGATTTGAAGTTTTAGGCTTTCCTTGCAATGATTTTGGTGGTCAGGAGCCGGGAAGCAACAAAGAGATAGCAGAGTTCTGCTCGCTTAATTTTAATGTAACATTTCCAATGTTCGATAAAGTAAAAGTCTTAGGTGATGAAAAAGATCCTCTTTTTGAAGCTTTAACTAATAATAGTGTAACCGGAAAATCAAATATTAAATGGAACTTTGAGAAATTTATAATTGATAAAGAAGGCAATATTGTAGACCGCTTCAGAAGTATGACAAAACCGGAAGGTAAAAAGATAACATCACTAATAGAAAAGGAATTGGGTAAATAAATGTTAGCAATAATTTATTTCATTTTAAGCGGACTAATAATGAACGGCGAAAAAATAATATTTGATTTCAGTTCTGAAGAAACTGCAGGAAAGTGGAGAATAGTTAATGATGTAGTTATGGGAGGAGTATCTAAAAGCAATATGACATTAAGTGAAGATGGAAGTGCTAAATTTTCCGGAACTTTATCTCCCGATAATAATGGCGGGTTTGCCTCTATAAGAGCTTATATAGAAGGAAATGAATTGAATGATTATTCAGGTGTAATTATTAAGGCTAAAGGAGACGGTAATATTTACAATTTAAGGTTCAGAACAGATCAAAATTATGACGGTGTCTCCTACCAAGCAAAATTTAAGTCGGATAAGGAAAAATGGATAGAGTTTAAAATTCCCTTCAAGGAATTTAAGCCAACATTTAGGGGAAGATTAGTTCCAAATCAACCAGAGCTTAAATCTGAAAATATTAGACAAACTGGAATTCTAATTGCGGATGAACAATGGGGAGAATTTGAAATGGATGTTCAATGGATAAAATTTTATAAGGATGAAACAAAGAGATGAAAAAAATTATTATGATATTATTTATTGCGGCTACATTTGTTGGCTGTGCAACAACCTACACAAACAGAAATCCGGTTGGTGAAATGTTTCCAAAGATAAGTGGTGAGTCACTAGAGAAAACAGAAATAGAAATGCCTGAATATTTTGAGGGTTCTCAAGTTGTATTGTTGCTTGGCTATAAGCAAGACAGTCAATTTGATATTGACAGATGGTTAATTGGATTGGACATGACAAATGCAAATGTAAAAGCTTACGAGCTTCCAACAATTCAAGGAATGCTTCCAAGAATGTTTTCAACATTTATTGATGAAGGAATGCGTTCTGGAATTCCTAAAGAATTGTGGGGTGGAGTAGTAACTGTTTATGCCGATGGAGCGGAGTTGCAAGAATTTACAGGAAACGAAAATCCAAATAACGCTCGTGTACTTCTTTTAGATAAGAATGGTAAAGTAATTTACTTCTTTGATAGAGGGTTTTCAGTATTTGCATTGAATGAACTTAAGGAAATAATAGAGTAAGATTGGAAAGAGAAATGGAGTAATAATGAACTTATATAGTAAATCAAAAAATAAAGTTGACGGTCTATTGAATGGAATAAAAAAATTGATAGATGATATTATAACATACATTGAAGAAAAATTTGGGCCTAAACTAAAACCTATAAAAATTAATAATAATGAAAATAAAAATAGAGGTTAATTATGGCGAGCAAAGAAAATATTATTAAAGGATTGACTATAATGCCTATTTGGCAGAACTAGAAACTGTGATGAATTACATTGCTCACTCAACAAATCTTGATGGTGTTAGAGCTGAAGAAATTAAAAAAGCATTGGCTTTAGAAATTCAAGATGAGATTGGGCATGCTCAAACTTTAGCGAAAAGGATTAAGGAAATCGGCGGAACAATCCCAGGTTCGTTTGACATTAAAACAAATCAGAAATCACTACAGCCGATTAAAGATACCACTGATGTTGAGTATGTGATTAGAGGAGTAATAGATGCTGAAAATTCAGCATTAGAGGGTTACAACCAATTAATTAAAGATTGTGATGGCATTGATTATGTTACTCAAGATTTAGTAATTACACTATTAGCGGATGAAGAATCTTACAGAACAATTTTTGAAGGATACTTGAAAGAATATAAAAAATAAATTGTGAAGGGTATAACTTTAATATTTCCACATCAATTATTTGAGCAGCACCCTGCTTTGCATAAAAGTAGGAAAGTTGCTTTAGTTGAACATCCTCTATTCTTTGGAGATTTCAAATACCCTTTAAAATTTCATAAAATGAAACTGACTTTTCATAGAGTCAGTATGAAGCTTTATGAGGAAATGCTAATTAAAGAAAAGCAGAGTGTTCATTATCTCGAGTATTCAAACTTTCAGAAAGATAAAAATTATTTATTCAATTGGTTAAGTAAAGGAAAGTATAATTCAATTCATTTTTGTAAAGTGGATGATTTTATTCTGAATAAAAGATTAAAAAGAGATTCAGAAAAATATGGTATTGAGATTACAGAATATGAAAACCCTTCTTTTCTAAATGATGAAAACTATTTAAGGGATTATTTCGAAAAGAAGAAAAGTTACTTCCAGCATTATTTTTATATAGATCAGCGAAAGAAGTTTAACATTCTTATTGATAATGGTAAACCGGTTAATGGTAAGTGGAGCTTTGATTCAGAGAATAGAAAATCCTTGCCAAAAAATTTTGAAGTACCAGAACTAATTTTTTCTAATGGCAATACTAAAGTTATTTCTGAAGCACAAAAATATGTAAACAAGAACTTTGAAAGTAATTCGGGTGAGAATGAAAATTTCTATTTACCGGTATCCCATAAAGAAGCAAAGAAGTGGCTTGAGGATTTTCTTATCCAAAAATTAGTATACTTTGGTGATTACCAAGACGCTATAATTAAAGATGAATCTTTTTTATTTCATTCTCTATTATCTCCTATGATTAACTCAGGCTTATTAACTCCGGAATATGTTTTGAATAGGACACTTGATTTTATTGACTCAAATAAGATCCCATTGAATTCAGCAGAAGGTTTTATTCGTCAAATCATTGGCTGGCGTGAATTTA
>CAYXXW010000135.1:0-7311 GCA_964469115.1 uncultured Melioribacteraceae bacterium | reverse complement strand
TAGAGTTAAAAACTGATTTTAATTATAATATTGAAACCACGAAGTCTCTTCTACCCACTCAAAACTTTGAGAAGAAAAGTCCTGGTCTTGCGATTTTGTACTCACTTCTGCTGCCCGGAATGGGAGAATTATACGCCGGTAATTATTCAACTGGGAAGTATTTTACAATTGCCGATGGTGTAATTTGGGGATTTTTTACCGGAATGACAATTTATGGTAATAATAAAGAAGATGATTACCGCTCGTTTGCTCAAGCTTACGGCGGAGTAAATTTAGCCGAAAAAGATGATGAATATTTTGCAAATATAAGTCTTTATGAAAATATTGATGATTTCAACAGAGAGAAAGAATTAAATAGAGACTTTAATGAAGTTTATGATATAGATACTTATTACTGGGAGTGGAACGGAACTGCACAAAGAAGGGAGTACAGAGAACTATGGCGCTCCAGTGAAAGTGCAAAAAACAATGTAAGATTTGCTGTTGGGGCTTTAGTACTTAACAGAATTGTAAGTGCAATTTTTGCTGTTCGTTCAGTTTCTGCTTTCAATAAAAAACAAATCAGTGAATTGAGCTGGAATGTTAATTTCGGACTTCAGCAAAATCCTAGTTTACCAACAAGTTTGGTAATGAATTTTCAAAAGAGATTTTAGTTCGAATACTATTTGCCAGACACTTTGCTTAATGTCTGGCAAATTATTGTTTTTGTCTTTATACTTTTATCTTGATACCTACCCAGCAGAATGGCGGACAAGCTGAAATCTACCACAACTACTTCATTAACATTAATTTCTTTGTATCTACATATTCACCAGCAATTATTTTATATAAATAAATTCCGCTCGAAAGATTACTGCCGTCAAATTGAACATTGTATCTTCCGCTTGTTTTTTGCTCGTTCACTAAACTTGCTACTTCTTTGCCCAAAACGTCATATACTTTTAATGTAACAAAACCGTCTGTTGGTATTTGGTAACTTATTGTTGTTGCAGGGTTAAACGGGTTTGGGTAATTATTAAAAAGTTTATAGTCACTTAAAATGCTTTGATGGATATTATTAACAGTAGTTACAGTAAATGTATCTACTATATGCATTATGCCAAATTTTGTAACAAAGTATATATTACGTGGTGTTCTTTCATCTGCTCTAATTAATTTTACTTCACCGTCGTAGAGCTTTCTCCAACTTTTTGCATCATCTTCTGTTAAATATAAACCCCCATTAGAGAAATTTTGCGTTGATGGTTGGCCTCCAGAATGTAATCCGATATAGTATCTATCCATATTGTAACTATCCAATAAAATATCTGAAACACTGACCCAAGGTTCTTGTTTTTTCAGAATTGAGTCAATTTGAAACCAATGCTCACCACCATCTATACTTTTACTTAGCCCACCCCCCTGACCGCAATAAAGAATATTTGTTGTATTTTCTTGAAGAGCCAAACACCAAATTGGCTTTATTTGCCAGTATACTTCCGTAAATCTAAGAAGACCATTACTGCATTTTGACCAACTGGTACCTAGGTCTAAAGATTTATAAACATAATTATTGTAAAGACCCTCTTTATAAATTTCATTACCAAATCTAAATAATAAACTATCATTCTTATTACTAAATACCTTGTTATTAAGCACTGACGGCATAATCGTTGTGGTTGTATCCCAATTATTTCCTCCATCAGTACTAAGGTAATTTTCAAAGTTGTTAATTGTATCTTTTGTTTGTGCAAAAATAATATCCGGATTATATTTATGATATTTTACACTTACAGCACCTTCCAACTGGTTTATTGTAGACCAATTACTACCACCATCCATTGTTTTATATAAACTTGTACCTCCGCCTAATAATCCAATATTATTATCATCGGGATTCATATCAAAATCTAAAATGTAATTTAATATTTCCGGCTCAGGCTCATAATTTGGATTAAACCAATTTTCTCCATTATTATCTGTCTTGAAAATATTCCATCCATATTGTTTTATTAGTAACTCACCCTCGTTTAAATTAGAAATGCTGATATTATAAACAGATGAACTATATGATAAATTTGTTAACCTCCAGTATTCTCCACCATTATTTGTCTTAAATACACCAAATCCTCCAATGCCGATATACAATTCTTCCGGATTTTTTGGATTTATTTCAATTGATGAAGCGGTTACTATTCCCACAGGTATTCCATTTTTAATTGAATACCAAGCTTCTCCATTATCAACAGATTTTAATATCCCCCCATCGGGAGCAAAATCCCTATCGCCAAAAATTGCATAAATAATTGTCGTATCAATTGGATTTAGTGCAAAAGATGTGAAATTATTACCACAAACAAACGTATTAAATGTTTTTCCTCCATCAGTAGTTTTAAGTAAACAACCTCCGCTTCCTACAAATACAGAATTTTTATTTTGAGGATTTACAACCATTTTACGAGTACTAAAATATACTGAGTCACCGCCATCAAATGTTTTTATCCAATCGTTGCCGGAATTTGTGCTTTTATAAAGAGAATTATTTGCAACTACATAAATTATCGCCGTATCTGTAGGGGCAACAGCAACAAAATCAAGTATTTGTGGAAAAGAGTTTACTTCAAACCATGTACTTCCCTTATCATTACTTCTCCACAAAGATTCGTTATCCCTTGTCATATACATTATATCTGAATTTAAGGGATTAAATGTAAAATGTGGTTTGTAGTTAGAATTTAGAATTAATTCCCAGTCTTTACCGGCATTCCTACTCATTATAGAAATACCAAACAAATCAACATATAAATAGTCTTTTTCATTATAAGGCAATGCTATTTGGGTTACTAAATAATCTTTGAAACCAGCATCAAGATGTTCAACAGTATTGCCACCATCAACAGACCTAAATATTGCACCGGCATAAACTGTGGATGAAAAAACTATATTTGGAAATTGTGGATGAATTGCAATTTGCTCGACAAAACCACCAGGGGATCCAATTAATTTGGGTGTTTGAGTAAATACATGGATATTAAAAATACAAGTAATAATGATTATATATCTTATTAAACTTTTTTTCATTATTTATCTCTTATCTTTTGTGATTAACCTCGGAGGTTTACAAAACCTCGGAGGTTAAAATTGTAGTATTATCTTAAGATTATCATCTTCTTTGTATCCGTAAATCCTTCTGTTTTAATATTGTAAAAGTATATCCCGCTTGGTAAATTATCAGCTTCAAATTTTACTTCATAATTTCCAGGTTGTTTTACTTCATTTACTAGTGTTTTTACTTCCTTTCCTAAAATATTATAAACTTTTATTACCACTCGCTGACTAAATTCAGTTGCTACATTAGAGATTGAATATTTTATTATTGTTGTTGGATTAAAAGGATTTGGGTAATTATTAGCCAACGTATATTCATAAATAACTTTTTCGTTATTATTTACATCATTTTTTTTCCATATTGAATTAGAACTGCAGTAAACCTCATCAGAAACTGCTGATTCAAAATCGTCATCAACAGTGGTAACTCTATAATAATAAGTGAAATCTGCAAAGCGAGGATTAGCAACTGTAACGTAATTATCTATCCAGCTTGTATTAGTAGTTGTGGCTGCAACATGTAAATCCAATCTATTATTTTCTAAAGACCGATACACCTTATAATTATCAGCATCAGAAACACTATTCCAGCTTATGGTTGGATGTCCACCAATCGGTGCTGAAATACTTACACCTGTTGGTTTGTTTGGCATATAATAAGGATAATCCAATGCTGCATCAACTTTTAATAATCCTTCTCCAAATTCATTTGATTTATATCTAGACCAATTTTTAAATGCTGTTGTTTTTAGAATTCTACGTATATCAAAATTAATTAAATTAGGGTAGTCAGCCCAAATTAGTGCTGCAGCTCCTGAAACTTGAGGAGTAGCTTGTGATGATCCTGAAAGAGGATAATAATCATTATTACCTGTTCCATTATAAAAAGTGGAATATATAGATTCTGCGGGGCCTGATATTTCTAACTGGGAACCCTTATTACCATAATGTTTCCAATCCATTCTAACACCACCAACAGCCATTGTATTCATATAACGTGCAGGGAAAGCCAATTGAGTAGCAGAGAATGTATTACCACCAGCAGCAATAACCAAACATCCTCTAGTATTATAAGCAAAATCAATTGCGGAGCGAATTGAACTATTATCATCAGTTTGAATACTTAGATTAATTATATCAGCACCATTTAAAGCTGCATATATAATAGCATCATCAACAACATCATTGTATAAAATTGCTTCACCTGAATTAGGGCCATATCTGTAGATAACCCGTAATGACATAATTTGCGAACCTTGGAAGCCCCAACCTCCTGCAATGCCCGCAACACCAATTCCATTATTAGTTTTTGCTGCTGCAATTCCAGCAACATTTGTTCCATGTCCTTCGTAAACACTTCCAGGTATTGGATCAGGTCCTACAGGAAATGGGGGAACGTAGTTCCAGCCAAGATTTCCCCACATAAATAAATCTTGATGATTATAATTAACACCTTGATCAATAACTGCAACTACAACACCAGAACCACAGTTTTCGCAATAGGCCCAACCCTCTGTAGCATTTATATCTGGCAAGGAAGAATGATCCAGATAATATTGGTTTCCGATTAGCGGATCATTTGTTGCCCCAAGCTCTTTGCCAAAAGTATTAATATGCATACTCTCAAATAACTCACTTTCTTTATAATTCTCATAAATCGTAAAACAATCTGCCCCCCCAGGTAAAACTAAATCAATATAACCAAGAATATTTTCTCTCTCAATTTTAACTCCAAGAGTTTCATTTAATTTTAATAATTCCTCTTGTGTTACATTTTCTTTTAATTTTACAGTTATAGATCTTTTGTTTACTTCAAATTTGGTATTAGTTTCAATTTCGGTAGTGTACCACTTACTGTTTTCTTTAAAATAAGTTTTGCCGTCAAGCGTAAGAGATAAATTTTGTGCACTGGAAATGTGGGTGAGCAATAGAAATAAAACCAAAACCAAGAATCGGATATTTAGTATCTTTTTCATATTAACCTCAACTATTTATTATAGAAAAGTGTAAATACTAATAAAACATATTTCTGATTAAAGTCAATAGCAAAACCAACTTTTCCTTCAACCTTAAAAATGATTTTTTTTCAAAGGTTTTAGTTATTACAATATCCCAATAGAAAATACAATCGCCTTATCATCATAATCATTAAATGTTACAATGTACTCAAGACTAATAAATAGCTGCACATTGTATGTGTGAAGTATTCTTAGACCTCCTTTTAATCCAAGTTCAATTCCGTTTCCAGTTTTATCTTCTTCTATATATTCGCCTGTTTCTTCGACATAAGTACCAAAGATTTCACTATGGTTTACCCAATGCATTCCAAGAGAAGTTCCAAGATACGGACAAATGTCTGTTTTTGAAAAGAGGTAATTACCATAAATATTTATTGCAAATCCATCCCTAGCGCCTGCCATTAAACCGACTGCATAATCATTAATCTCATGATCGAAATAGGCATTTAATGTAAAAGACTTCCTATCATCATCATAACCGTTTTGCGGAAAAAGGTAACCAAACCCGACCCCAAAATTATACCTGGTTTTTTGTCTTAAAGATTCAATTGATTCTTTTCCAACAATATTCCCAACCTCAGCATTTGCAGAAAATGGACTATGAGAAGCAATGCTAATTGCAACTCTTTTCATCACGGGTTCCAGATCGGCTAGATTTAATGCGGTTGTTTGTTCAGCCAGTAAATACTTGCCGGTTGTAACATCAACTAAATAATATTGAACAATTATTTTTTCACCCAGTAAATTTAATTTACATAGAATAACTTCTTCGGTCTTAAGTTTTTCTCCAATACTTTTTGCACATACTTCGTCAAAACAATCTTCATTTTCTAAAGCATCAAATGTTTCTTTTTCTGTAATAACTTTTAGGGTCGGTTGTTTTGTGAGTTCCATTCTTAAAATGGATTCGGAAGTTCCGGTTGAGGCGAAATCAATTCCATTCGAAATAATTGGAAGTAAAGCAACTTTTCTTTGAGGTGAATCTTGCGCTTGAATAGTTATGAAGTGAAAAAACAAGAAAATTACAAATAGTGATTTTTTCATTTTATCTCCGGAAGAATTAAATCAATATATAAAAACTACTCTAATATTTTTTATCTTCCAATGATTTGAATCAATGTTTTTAGGGTAATTATTAGTGACTAAAATATTATTATTTTTCTCTCCGATCACAAAATAATCTCAAATTAGAAAAAAATAATTTTATCATTGTAACCCAGATATCGAATTCTTAACCGCTGTTTTCACTGGCTTGGTTAATGGAAGTACATCAGACGATATTTAAATTATTTAATATTGTATCATCTTCAATTGATAATTGTTTATCTGTATTGTTTTTTAACGTTACCTTATCGACAATCTTCACATTCTTCCCAAATTTATAATCGCCTTCAATTTTTAATTCTTCACATTCAACGAGAGAGGGCACATTCCGAATTCTTTCATCTAAATCATCCACTAATTTATAAAACCTTTTATCTAAACTGATAACTAATGGTTTTAGTTTTCTTTCCGGATTTTCAATTACTCGAAAATCATCGGTCAGAATATAATTATCTGATCTTACCGCAAGCAAATCTTCTGTGGTTTTAACCGGCGCAAATCTTGATCTTGGTACTTGGAGTGCTGTGGCATTTTCAAATACAGAAATTGCAGAACCCATTGCAGTTTCTAACTGAAACACACTTTTTGAATTTGGGTTTCTTGGATCAACAGTTTTTTTATTCACAATCATTGGCAATCCAAGAATATTATTTTTCTGCTCCAATATTTGTTTCAGAACTTTAAGATTTACCCAAATATTATTTGTGTTAAAAAACTTATGCTTGGCAACATTTTGGAACTCACTTTCATCTTCTTTTTTGCATTGTGCAGATTCTCTCAAAACCAGTTTCCCATTATTCAATCTTGCCAAATGCCCGCCTTTTTTATCAGCTTCAGTTCTATTTGCAACTTCCATTAAGAACGGAAATTCATTTTTGGCAAAGTAACCAAGAATTTTATAATCCATTACAGCACCAAGATTATCAGAATTGGAAATGAATGCAAACTCAATATTTTGCTCTAATAGTTTATTGAGCATTCCACTTGTAACAAGAGCAGTATATACTTCTCCATGTCCGGGAGGGCACCACTCCAAAGTCCGATTTACGGAGTATTCAGCCGGCAGAAAAGTTTCGGTGCTTATCTTTGGAATTTTATGTTG
>CAYXXW010000134.1:0-7379 GCA_964469115.1 uncultured Melioribacteraceae bacterium | reverse complement strand
TATAGAAACAGGCGGACACATATTTAATTTTATGCTTACTAATAATGCAAGACTGAACTCTACTCAATATTTAGTTGGTGCGGATCGTTCGTCATCAGATAATGAATGGCGATTGGGTTTTGGTATTTTAAGATATTTCTAATCTGATTATCTAAAAACCCTTTCATTGTAATACACACTGTCATCATAGGTGCAGATAAATTTATAGCTGTCCTGTTGTAAATCAATAATTTCAATCTCTATAGTGTATGGACAAATACATTTACATAAATGCGCAGCAGTATCAATTACAATAAAGTTAATTTCATCTCCGTTGATTGTATGGGCATAATCAAATCGGTTTGTATCGGGACAGCAGTTTGCCGGTAAACTTAAATTGATTTTCAGGGTATTATCAAAAGTATAACTAAAGCCGGAATCATCCGCCAATTTGGGCAAATTAAAATTTCCGCATCCTGGAACTTGCTCAAATAAAACGTCTGAATGATTGGTGGGAGAAGTGCTGTCACTGCAAGCTATAAAAACAAGCGAAGTAAATATCACACAAATGAATGTTTTCATTTTTCACCTCAGTTTATTAAAAACAAATGTAAAAAAAATACATTCTACAAGTCAAGATATTTTTAAAGTAGCATTACAAATACTAAAAAAAATTGGTCGAGATTTAAACTGTGTGGAAATTAAGAAAAGTAGAACTGCGCTTTTAAGCCGCTCTTACAGCAATAATACTAATATCGTCTTCAAATTTATTGTTTGTTGCTTCGGTAAATTCAGTTACAATTTTTTCTAATGGATCTTCGGTTGTGGAGAGTTTTTCAATTATTTCCTTTAATCTGCCTTCGCCAAAAAAGTCCCCATTTGTGCATCTTGTTTCGGGAATCCCGTCGGTAATTAAATAAACAGATTCACCTTCACTTAATTTAATTTCACAGTTTTCATAATTGCCTACTTCTTTAAAACCAATAAGAATACCATTTGATTTTACACTTTTAACAATATCAGATTTATAAATTATTGGTAAATCTCCTGCGCCTGCATAGTTAATTGATTTAGTTTTTTTATTTAGACAAACAATCGATAATGTAATAAAGACATCCGAAATTCGTTCGTCTTTATAAATTGCATCATTAACTTTGTTAAGTATGGCGGCTGGCGTGAGTTCGTGATCTGAATCTAATACCATTCTAATTGCACTGCGAACATACCCTGCATAAGCAACCGCAAAATACCATGCGCCCCATTTCTTCCCCATAATATCGCCAAGCACAACAACAAGCCTGTCTTCGTCCACCTGGAAGTAATCAATAAAATCTCCGCCGGGAATGTTTTGAAATGGCACATGCCAATGTTTAATAGTGAATCCTTCGAACTCTGGCGTTTCATCCGGGACAACTTTTGCGCCCATTGAGTTGGCGGCATCATGTACTTCACTAACAGCTTTGTCTCTCTCTTTCTTCGAGGATTTTAATATTGCTGAAATTTTTGCAAGGATTATTTTTGCGCCTGATGTTTTAACAATATAATCTTCTATGTTAAGATCGTAACCTTCTAAGATATCTTCTTCATCGCCTTTTGCTGAAAGAAAAACAAAGGGAACCAGTTTAAGTTTAGGATCTTCAAGCAATTTCTTTCTGAACTCATGACCGTCAACTTCCGGCATCATAATATCACTTATAATAATATCTGGATCAAAAGATTTTGCGAGTAAGTATCCTTCTAATCCATTTTCACCCCACTCAGTTTGGTAACCGGCTTTCTTAAAATTGTAGAGCATTAACTTTGCAACAGAATCTTCATCTTCAACAAGAAGGATTTTATAATCATTATTTTCAGCAGTACTCACAAATGTTCCTTTTTATTTTATAATCGAATTAATTTCTACGAGATTTAATATCATATTTTTCCATTAACCTATAAAGAGTTGCTCGTCCAACATTTAATTTTTTAGAAGCATCAACAATGTTGCCGTTTGTAATTTTTAGGGCATGTTTAATCGCTTCGGCTTTTAATTTTTCAAATGGAATTATCGGTGCGCTTTCTGTAAACATTGCCCCAATGGATTCCATACTTGCACCACCCTCACTAGTTATTATTTGCGGAGGAAGCACTTCAATATCTATTTTATCTTCCTCGGCAAGAATCATGCATCGTTCGATTGTGTTTTCAAGTTCTCTAACATTACCGGGCCAGTCGTAATCATAAAGCATTTTTAATGCGGCTTTTGTTATATGGTTAATTTCTTTACTCATCTTTTTATTAAACTCGGCCAAGAAGTGATTTGTTAGAATTACAATATCTCCTCTTCTTTCTCTAAGTGCCGGTATTTGAATTGGGAATGAGCTTAATCGATAATACAAATCTTCTCTAAATTCTCTATTGGCAACGGCTTCTTTAAGATTTACATTTGTCGCAGATATAATTCTTACATCGGTTTTAATGCTTTCATTACCGCCAACTCTTTCAAATTCTTTTTGTTGAATTACACGAAGGATTTTGGCCTGAAGCGACATTTCCATATCGCCGATTTCATCTAGGAAAATTGTGCCGCCGTTTGCGAGTTCAAATTTACCAATTTTCCGTTGGTGAGCACCCGTAAACGAACCTCTTTCATGACCAAACAATTCACTTTCTAATAACTCTCTTGGTATTGAGGCTGAGTTTACAACAACAAATGGTTCATTCTTTCTTGTGCCGTTATAGTGAACTGCACGTGCAATTAATTCTTTACCCGTACCACTCTCTCCATTTATTAAAACAGTGATATCATTATTTAAAACTTTTGTTACCATTTTGAAAACTTCTTGCATCTTCTTATCGGCTGAAATAATATTATCAAAACTGTATTCATGCTGTAGATCTTTATTTAACTCATCAACCCTTCTTTGCAAATCATAATTTTTTATTGCGTTTTGAATTGCCGGTTTCAATCTATTTTTATCAACCGGTTTTGGGAAATAATCAAATGCTCCATCTCTTATACATTCCAGAGCAACATCAATATTTCCTTGGGCAGAAAGCATAATAATTGGCAAATGTTTATTCATCCGTTTGATTTGTTTTAAAAGATCAGTTCCGCTTATATCGGGCAGCATAATGTCAAGCAAAATAAGATCGGGATTTTCATAAATATTCTCTAAGAGTTCGGTGCCGTTTGTAAATGTGCGAACATTATATTCCCATTCGTTTTTGACCCAATGAGTAATAAGCTTTAAAATTGCCGGTTCGTCATCGACTATAAAAATTGTTTTTTCCAATTTATTCACCCTATTTTAATTGAAACTATATTTCGGAAGTCTGATAATAAAACTTGTCCCCTTATCAACTTCACTTTTTACTCTTATGAGTCCTTTGTGTAAATCTATTATTTGTTTAACCGTTACTAGTCCAAATCCGGCACCCGGTAAATTATTGCCGGCTCTATTAACCTTGCTGAACTTATCAAACAACAAAGGTAATTTCTGATCTGAAATTCCAACACCGGTATCACTAATTACAATTTCAACTTCCTTCAAAAATTCCTGCGCCCTAAGAGTTATTCTACCATTATTGTTTGTAAACTTTAATGCATTAGAAAGTAAATAACTAATCGCTTTTACCATTCTATTTTTATCTGCAAAAATGATTATTTCCGATTCCGGCAAATTACTTGTTAGGGTTATGCCTTTCTCTAAACACTCACCAGAAATTTTTTCTTTGCTCTCATTAAGAATTTCAATAATATTAACCGAGTTTTTTTCAAGCTGCTGCTTTTCATTTTCTAACTCAGAAAAATCGAGCACATCGTTAATTAATTTAGCAAGCCGTTTACTTTCAGTTAGAATTACATTATTGAATTCTTTTGCTCTATCAACTGTCATGTTTTTATCATCGACAATTGTTTCCGAAAATCCAATTATTGATGCAAGCGGCGTTCTCAATTCGTGTGAAACATTTGAAATAAATTCATTTTTCAAGTTGTTTAATTCACTAAGAATGCTAATTTGCTGTTTCGCTCTATCCCTTTCAATTGAATTGATTCTATTGGCTTCTTTTAGTTTAGCAAGTAGATCGGCATTTCTTTTCTTGTCGCTGCTCTGTTCACTAATATTTGATGCAATTCCTAGCAATTGAATCATTTTTCCATCTTTTAGAATAGGGATTAGTCTAATATCAAAAAGTATTTCAATGCTAACTTTTGGAATTATATCAGCATCAAAAGTGATCTGCTGTTTATCTTTTATTATCTTTTGAAATGAATCAGAAACTTTCGATTTATACTCATCTGTAATCAGTTCAAAAAAATGTTTGCCAATTATTTCATCATTGTTGTACTTAAGGGCTTCATGGCCGTATTTATTAACAAATGTGAAGATACCGTCTTCGTCAAGAGTAAAAATAAACTCGCCGGATGCTTCTGTAAGAAGATGGAAATGATTCTGATTTGCAAGTAAATCTTTGACGTTTTCTTCAGTTATAGTAATCATTTCTACAATTGAACCAGTTAATTCTGAATGGATCTCTTTATCATTTGATATAAATCTTTCTTCTTTTTGAAAACCTGATAAAACAAAGTATTGACTGTTAACCAAATTAAAGCTATTCAATAAAAACGAAGGGAAATTATGCTCAGATAGAATTATATCCCTTAAGTTTATGAAATCTAATTTATTCAGTTTTTTGACTATGCTATTAAAATTAAGCTCTAGATTATCTCTTGAGACATAATCAATCAGTTCAAAACTCTTTTGATTGAACTTTATTAAGCATGTCAAGTCAGATCTAACTAAAGCATGCAGATTGAACAATAATTTTTTTAGCACTCTTTCCATTCAGTTTTAATATATATCACAAAAAGATTTTATCATATTAATACATTTTATATGTATTAGTTTTATACAATCGACAAAAAGGATCAAAAATTAAGCTGAATTACTAGGAAAATTTCAAATAAGTCAACTAAAAATTTTAAAGAGTGTTAGATTTTGCTACATTTTTTCTTAAACTTAAGAAAAATTATTTCGTCTGCATTGAATCGAAAATTTCCCTTCTTTATAAGACTCACCTTTCAAATTAAAAATTTTCTAAATGATTTTTAGACCAAACACAAAAAATCCCCATTGTACAAACAAAGGGGATTTTGGTTTTACATTTCCAATAATTCTATAATAATTAGTCCAAGTAACTTTGTACAGCATCTTGGAGATTATCAAATAATTTAAATACTTTATCCATTCTAGTAATATAAAACATAGAAGATTCGGTGTTATCACCCCATACTATTCTTACATCACCATCATTACTCATAGACTTTTTGAGTGAGCTTACAAGCACGCCAAGGACTGTTGAATCAACAAATTCACATTCGCTTAAGTCAATTACAATCTTAGTATTATTGCCTTCAATGAGAGTATTTAAGTAGTCTTTGAATTCAGAAGCAATACTCATAGTTGCTCGGGCAATACTAACCGAAACAACACTTACGTCCCCGTAAAGAAGGTGAGCAAATATATCTGATTTAGGCATATTTGTATCATTAACATATTCTTGAGGATCCTGTCCAAATTCCAGATTTTCTTCTTGGACTGGAGTATCATTAAAAACTATTTCTTCACCGGCAATTTCTTCTTCATTTTCTGAGGCTTTTTCAAAGATACTATGTTCTTCTGCTGGTGCTTGGAAACTTTCATCATTAGCTCCGAATGAATCAACTGAAAAATCCATCTCTCCGCTTTCAAAATTCATATTAACATCGAGTTTCTCTTCAGGTTTAACATCTTCATTGCTTTGACCAAATTCAATGGCTTCGTCAGCTTCAGTGTTTGCTTCCTTTGGCTCAAATTCTTTTGAGTATCTTTCTTGTTTAAGATCCTCAATCAAGATTTGTAAATCTGCAATCTTCTCTAATTGTGCTTCTACTGTGTTGCTCAGCTCTTCTTCTCTCGCTGTTTTCTGCCCGAGTTCATTTTTCATTGTGTTAACATTGTTATTCAGTTTCTCTAGTTCATCTAAACTACGATTTGCTTCGAGCATATAATTATTCTTGGAGCCATTTAATTTTTCTATTTCATTTTTAAAATCTTCAAGCTGTTCTTTAACTTTAATAAATTCAATATCTTTATCAGTTTTTTCTAGCTTAACTTGTGATAAACGTCTACCTTGTTCTTCAATAATTGCGTTCTTCTCTTCAACTACAGAATTAATATCTCCACTTGATTCCTTTAGATTCTTTAATTCTTCTTCTAGAAGTGATGTTCTCTGTTCATATTGAGCAACAACTTCATCAGAAGGACCCTCAGTATCAGTCTGATTTTCGAGTCTAGTTGAATACTCTTCCAATTTTTGAGATTGTTCGGCAAGAAGATTTTCTAATTGGATTTTTGTGTCCCTTAACCCAGTCAGCTCAACCTCTAAATTTTCAAACTTGTCATCATGTAAATTGCTTCTTGATTCCGTCTCCTCTTTTGAGGTTTCAAAATCATTTAGCTTTAACAATAACTCATTTATTGTATCATCTTTCTCTTTAATAGTCTCTTCATACCATCTTGTTTTATTAGAAAGCTCATCAACTTCTTTGGAAAGTGATTCTAACTTTTCATCGTTTTCTTTTTTCTCTTCTAAATTTTCATTTAGCGAAGAATGCATCTGATCAAAATTAGTTAGATTTGCTTCAAGCTCCCCTATTCTTTTAGATAGAGTATTGCTGTTGTCTATTATTTCAGTTTTGTGAATTTCTGCTTGTTCTATATCGCTCTGCAATTGAGTGACAACCTCATCTTTCTCAGTTAAAAGAACACTATTGGATTCAAATTTTGTTTTTAGTTCATCAATTTCCTGCGTTAGTAGTGTTATGTTTTCTTCTTTTTGTTGCTTCTCTTCAATTACTTCGTTCAATTTATTTTGAATATCTTCAAATTGATTGGAATTTGAGTCTAATTCTTCAAGTCTTTCATTCAATACACTTTGATTTTGTAAAGCCTCATCTCTTTCTTTTGCAACTTCGGTTACTTCATTCTTAATATTTGCTAACTCATTTTCTTTTTGAGTAATTGACTCAATGTATTGTTCTTTATTTTTCTTTATTTCGTTTATTTCTTCATTTAGCTGATTAATCTTTTCTTTGCTCTCTTTTTCTGAAATTTCTGTTTGAAGATTTTTCTCTTCTATAAAAGAAAGACTTTCGGATAGTTTCGCATTTTCATCAACTAATTGTTTTTTGTCTTCGGTATGTACAGAGAGATCCAGGGTAAGATGCTGTAAATCTTCTCTTAATTCGTTTGTTGTTTTTTCCAAGGCTTCTTTCTCTTGGATCAAATCATCAAATTTATCCAGTTCTTCTTTTTGTTTGGCAATATTATTTTCTTTTTCTGCTATTTCTTTATTTGCTTCATCAAGTTGATGTA
>CAYXXW010000133.1:0-7405 GCA_964469115.1 uncultured Melioribacteraceae bacterium | reverse complement strand
TGATAATCGACCATAACTGTTATTCTAAAACCATCTAATGGAAGTGCAACTATATCAACTTGTTCATCTTCATTATGATAAGTTAATGTTTCATCGATAATTAAATAATCCTTAGGTTCCTTTTGTTTTACAATTTCAGCTTCAAGCAATTTTTCAACAAAAGGTTTAGAGCTTCCATCTCCAATTGGCGGTTCAATTCCGTCAAGCTCAATAATTATATTATCAATTTGTAATCCTGCAACAGCAGCAAGTACATGTTCAACAGTATAAACTTTGGCATCTCCCAATCCTAGAGTCGTTCCCCGTGAGATATCAACAACATAATCGGCCAGAGCAGGGATTTCAACTTTATCACCAAGATCGGTACGAACAAACTTGATCCCATGATTATCTGGTGCAGGTTTAAATGTCATTGTACAAGAAGTTCCGGTATGTAAACCCATTCCGGAAATTGAAACCGGTTTCTTTATTGTAGTTTGGAGATCAAGCATTAATTATCTTCCTTTTCTTTTTCATTGTTAAGTGATTCAAGATGTTCTAATTTCTGTTCCAATTTTTTTATTCTTTCTGCATATTTTGGTAATGAGCGGAAATGTGCTTCTAATCTTAGTGTAGTCTGAAGTTCTTTTGCCGGTGAACCAAAATAGGTACCGGCTTTTTTTATACCTTTCGAAATGCCGCTTTGTGCTCCAACAATAACATTGTCGACAATTTCAATGTGTCCAACAGAACCGACTTGACCGGCAAAAATACAATTCTTGCCAATAACTGCACTTCCTGAAATTCCCGTTTGTGCAGACATAACAGTATTTTCGCCAACTTTAACATTATGGGCAATCTGGACTAAATTATCCAGCTTAACGCCCTTATGTATTATTGTTGACCCTACTGCAGCACGATCGATTGAAACATTAGAACCAATTTCAACATCATCTTCAATTACCACATTTCCTATTTGGGGAATTTTATTATATGTACCATCGCTATTGGGAGAATAGCCAAATCCATCTGAGCCAACAACAGTTCCGGAATGAATAATTACATTATTTTCAATTTTTGTATTTTCTCGTAAAGTCACATTTGGGAAGATTAGTACATTTTTACCAATTGAACAATTTTCCATAACAACAGTGTTGTGATAGATTTTTGTTCCGGCTCCAATTTTACAAGAGTCACTTACAACAACATTTTTACCTAAAGCAACATTCTCATCTAACTCCGAACGGAGTGAAATTGAAGCGGATTTATCGATACCTTCTAAATTAAACTCTGGATTAAAATACTTTTTAATAATTTTTTGAAAAGCTAAATTAGGTTTTTCAACTTCAATGTAGGTTAATCTATTATTCAGTTTTTCAAAATCGGGTGGAATAAGAACAACTGATGCTTTCGTAGCTTCAAGATAATGGCTATAATATTTCATATAGAGGAATGATAAATCACCCTCTTCGGCATCTTGAATATTGGAAAGTTTTGAAATAGTTAAATCTGCATTGCCAACTATTTTACCCTCAATCAGCTCAGCAATTTCATTAAGATTAATTTTTATCAATTTACACTCTAGAATAAAAGATTTTATTTTCTAATATACTATTAAATAAGAATAAATTAAAAACTTAGTAGATATTTATTGCAATTTATTTAATACATCAGAAGTAATATCATATTCTTCTTTAGCGTATAAAAATATGAGATCGCCACTTCGATCAAATACAAAATCAAGTTCTTTTTCTACTGCAACTTCCTCAATTGCTGTAAATACTTGATTCTGAATGGGTTTCATAAATTCTTCTTGTTTCTTATAAAGTTCGCCGTTAACGCCAAATTTACTTTGTCTAAAATCATCGATCTTTTCCTCAAGAGTTACTAACTCTTTTTCCACTTCAGCTTTTTTCTGATTTCCCATAATTAATTTTCTTCTTTCATAATCATCATATTTGTCTTTCCATTCCTTCTGCATTTCTTTAAGTTCTTTTTCCCAATCAGCAATTTGAGTATCGATTCTTTGCTGAGCATCTTTTGCATCGGGCAATTTATCCATAACAGCTTCTGAATCAACATAACCAATTTTTAACTGAGCGAATAAACTTGTCGCAAAAAATAACGACGCAATTAACGTGAGTGAAAATAATTTGTTCATATAATTTATCTCCTTTAAAATTTATACTTTAAAATAAAAAAGAGGTTTGTAAGAATCTAAGTAAAATTAAATGCCCACAAACCTCTAATTTCAAAATTAAACTTATAAGTTTTATCCTCTTTTTAACCTATCTAGAACCGCATTAGTTATATCAAATTGAGGATCTGCGAAAAGAAGAATAACATCGCCGGTTTTATCAAATACGTAGCTCATTCCTTCTTTGCCTCTAACAAAATCAATTGCATCAAGAATCTTAGCTTTAATTGGTCTTAATAATTCTTCTTGCTTGATAAACAACTGTCCATTAGGCTGACCAAATTTTTGTTGTCTGAACTGCTGCATAGCTTGTTCTTTTTGAACTAATTGTTGCTGAACTTCTTTTTGTTTATCCGGAGTCATATTTGTGAACTGCTTTTGGGCTTCGGCATAAGAAGTCTGTAAGTCGGTCGTCATACTATCAATGCTTTTTGTCCATTTAGCAGTAAGGGCGTCTAAATCACTTTGAGCTTTAATTGCAGGCGCATATTGCTGAAGGATTACTTCAGAATCAACCCAACCGATTTTTTGCATTGTTTGAGCAAACACAGCAAATGAAATAAAGAAAAAGACCAATAAATAATGTAACGTTTTCAAATTTACCTCTATTTTTGTTAGTTAATTAAAAACCACGTCCAAATTGGAAATGAAATTCCCATTGCGGATCTTGGCCATCAACGGCTGTTCTATCAAAACCGTATCCGTAATCAAAACCAATTAATCCGATAGGATTTATTAAAATTCTTGCTCCCAACCCGGCTGACTTTCTTAAATTAAAAAGATCAGCGGAAGGAAGATTAATAAAAGTATTTCCGGCTTCTGCAAATGCTAAAATGTATATTGGCATTGGTTCTAATGTTAAGGCTGCTCTGATTTCAGCAACATATTTTGCCTTCACTCTACCGCCTATAATTAGTCCATCATTATTTTGCGGACCGACAGATCTATCAGCATAACCTCTTAAAGGTGTAGTTGCAATTACTAATCCGTTTCCTCCCATATAGAAAAATTCAAACGGCTGAATGGTTGTACCCTTAACAAGTTCATGAATATAACCTAAATCAATTCCGGTATAAAGTGTAAGTCTATTAGAATTAAATAATCTTCTATACCATTCAGTCTTAAATTCTAATTTATAATAATCCACATCCCCTGGTAAAACGGGTCCACCGGAAAGTTCCCCGCTAAAATTAATTTTAGAACCGGTAGAAGGGAAGATTGGATTATCAATATCGTTTCTGCTTAAAACTAAACCTGCTGTAAACTGTCTTGAAATACCTTCTGCATAGTAATTTCTTCCGTTAATCACGTCATTGTATTGAAACCTAAATAATCCTTGAATATAGAATCTATCATCAGGCCAACGGAGTCTTCTTCCAACACGGAAAGTGATACCGGACTGTCTTAAATCGTAAATATATTGCTGTCTTGTATCGAACAAATCAAATCCAAGAGAAGTTGGAGTATCCATAAACCAAGGTTCAGTAAAGCCTAGTGTAAATGTTCTGTAGAAATTACCAACTCCAAATTGCCAACTGAAATTAACTACTTGTCCGCCACCAAGCTGAAATGGTTCGGTAATCGAAAAGTTTGTGAGAGTTAAACCAACAGAACCACTGAACCCCCAAGAACCGCTGTAACCGACGGAAGCATTAATAAAGTCACTTGATTTTTCTTCAACATTGTAGATAAGGTTTACAATGCTATCATTATCAGGACGGTAATCAACACCTTTTTGATAAAGCTGCTCAACATTAAAGTAATTAAGATTTGCTAATTGCTGAATACTTCTAAAAATATTACTTCTTCTGAAATAATCTCCAGGTACCGTGAAAAGTTCTCTTCTAACTACTTTGTCTTTAGTTCTATCATTACCGATAATATCAACTTTGCCAATTCTAAACTGATTATTTTCAGAAACTTTAATAATTACATCAATTGAGTCTTCTCCAACCTTCTTCTCTTTAGCTTCTTGACGGAATGTTAAGTAACCATTATCCAAATACAACGAAGCCACATCTGTCTGAGCTTGATTTCCGTAAAGGTTTTGAGTAAATAATTCGTAATTATAAATATCACCTTTTGAAAAGCTTAATCTTTCGGTGAGCGCTTTATCTGGGTAAACAGTATTTCCAACCCACTCGATATTTCTTAATTTATATTGGGGACCCTCATAAATTTTAAACGCTATATCCATCCATTTTTTATCCTCGGAAAGATTAATTGAATCGGAAAGCACTTCAAAATCTCTATAACCGTTTCTCTGGTAAAATGTTTTCAACAAATCCTTATCCGCATCATAGTCATCTTTTTTAAAGTTAGAAGAACTCCAAAATCTCCACCAAGTATCAGTGGTTGTTTCATCAAACTCACTTTGCAGATCATCATCTTCAAAGGCAGTATTACCTTCAAACTCAATGCTTCTTACAACAACTTCTTCACTTTCTTCTATTTCAAGCACTAATAAAAGTCTATTTTTTATTCTTTTGATTATATTTGAGCGACCTTCGGGATTAAAATCATATACAGTTTCTTCTTCATCATCCTCATCTGTAAGATTTCTCCAAGTAACAGTAATTTCATCATCAGAAGTATCAGCTTTTGCAAAAGCAAATTTCAAAGGAGTGATTTTTGCATTTAAAAATCCTTCATCTTCATAAAGGTCTTTTACTTTAAGAATTATTCTATTGATCTCTTGGGGTTTTAACGTTTGTCCGCTCACGAAGGATATTTCTTTCTCAATATCATCTTCATCTAATTCATCATTGCCTCTAATTACGGTTTTTTCAACTCTACTAAGTTCTTTAACCTTAATGAGAAGAAAAACGCCATCAGAAACTTTTTTATCAATTATAATTTGAATATCCTCAAAAATACCCAATGCCCATAATCTTTTTATTGCATCATTTGTAGCATCGCCGGGTATTTCAATTTCCTTACCTTCACGCAATCCGCTATTAGCAATAATAGTGGTTGCATCTGCTGTATTGTTGCCTTCAACAGAAACACCTAGAATATTATAACTTGTTCTGTTCAACTGAGCAAATAAATTGCAGCTCAGAAATAATAATATTAAAATAGAATACTTTGCCAAGGTGGTTGGCAAGTTAAACTGCCTTTTCAGTCTTTGCGTGGGTCTCAGAAATCTGATCACTGATGAGTCCAAATCTTCTCTCTCTTTTTTGATAATCCTCAATTGCCTCAATTAAATGTTTACACTTAAAATCCGGCCATAAAATATTATTTACGTAAAGTTCTGAATATACAATTTGCCAGATTAAAAAATTACTTATTCTATGTTCACCGCCACTCCTAATCATTAGATCAGGATCGGGCATTCCTGCCGTTGTTAAATTACTTGAGACAAGTTGCTCATCAATATCGCTTAAGTTAATTAATCCATTAGCATGATCATGAGCTATTTTTTTTATTGCTTCTATTACTTCCCATCTTCCGCTGTAACTTATAGCAAGATTAAGAACTAATTGCGTATTGTTTTCAGTAATTTTTTTCGCTTGTTCTAATTCGTTCTGTACAATCTTTGGCAGACTTTCAGTATTGCCAATTGATGTAATTTTAACATTATTTAGGTTAAGTTCGTTAGTCTCATTCTGCAAACTTTTAACCATTAACCGCATCAACATTGAGATTTCTTTTTGCGGTCTTTTCCAATTCTCCGTTGAAAAGGTGTACAATGTGAGATATTTTACTCCCAGATTTATACACGACTGCACCATTTCACGTACAGTTTCAACACCTCTTTTATGTCCGGCTGCTCTGGGCAAATTTTTATTTTTAGCCCATCGTCCGTTCCCGTCCATAATTATTGCAATGTGTTCGGGTATGTTCCCCGAGGCTTTAACATTTTCAATAAGGGCTAAGTCTTTTGCACTAAGCTTTTTTGACAAGAAGATTCTCACAACTAATTTTAAATCAGAATTTCCAAAATAAACGAGTAAAATCTAAATGTCAAGGTGCATAATTCTTCTTAAAACTTAGATACTTGTTACAATTTTATTGTACAACGGAAAAAATATTTAGTTCTAAAAAAAATATTTATAGCAGAATCAGCCTAAAGAAGATAATTTGAAAAATTATTAATGAATTAAAACACTGAGTTTTAATATAAGTTAAAAGCAATATTATTGGAAACAACATGTAAAAACTGTATATACATGGGGGTGGTGAGGACTATTTAATAATTGCAAATTGTTAAATCTAATTACCTTTCATTTGAAGGTCATTGGAAATAGCTACCACCTTAATGTTTTTTTGAGCTTCTGAACTTAAATTTAGCATACAGATATTAACTTTATTAAATAAAGTTTTGGGTACACCAACAAAAAGAGTTACTCTTTTATTAGAATATTTTGTGTGTCTAGTTGCTAGATATTCTAACTTTGAATAAACCTTTGGATCATTTAAATCCTCTTCGCTTAAAGTGACGCCAATAGCATATTTCTTTTTCAATTTAGCAATTGCATCAACTTCATACTCGCCAACATTTGAGGGATTTGGTAGATAAGTTCCAAATTTCCTGCTAAGTGTTAAGTAACCATTTTTCCAAAAATGATCAACTAAATCATCCACTTTACGCTGTCTTATACTTTCTTTCATTTTATCAACCTTTAATTAAATATTGGTAAAATGGGAATAATTGGAGAAAATTTTGATTCTTCTAAAACTTTAATATTAAAAATTTTGTTGAACTCGAACATTCTGATGTTACTGGAATTGTTAACTCTCCCATAAATCACCTTTCCGCCATTCTTATGCTGAGCTAAAAAATAGGGCTCTAATTCAATGTTGTTAAGATTATACAAAAATTTTAGTTTTTGTCTTCTTAAAATCGCCGAGTTAAAAATTTTGGATTTCATACAAACCTCTTAATTATAAATTCTGTAAACGCCAATAACTTTACCCAAAATTGAAAATTCATCTTTTGATGAAACCATAATTGGTTCATAATTTTTGTTGGCCGGTATCAATTCAATATTTGATTTATTTTTCTTATATCTTTTAACGGTAGTATCATTGTCAACCATTGCAATTACTATATCGTTATTTATTGCATCTTTTTGTGATTTTACAATAACAGTATCACCCTCAAAGATTCCATCTTCAATCATACTATCACCACGAACTTTCAAACCAAAATAGTTTCCACCTCTTTTAATTATACTGGAATCAATAAAAATTGTTCCGTCAATATTTTGTTCTGATAGCACA
>CAYXXW010000132.1:0-7411 GCA_964469115.1 uncultured Melioribacteraceae bacterium | reverse complement strand
TCTTTATCAAAATGAAAATCGTTATTCCCTTTATGAACATTTAGCGCAATATTTTCATCATGTTCGACTAAAAACCGAATTTCCTCTTTTGTCAAATCAATGAGTTGAGAATCAGTAAGGGAAACAGTTGAGGTACATCTATCAATATTTGTAAATAGTTCTTTTGCTCCAAAGAAATCATTGTTTGAAAAAACAACAGATTGAGGTTCCACACTTTTATCTTTTTTGAGAAGATTTTTTCACCTTTTATTATCATATAAACAGAATTTGCCGATTCCCCCCCCTCCGTTATAAAACCTCACCGCTGTTTTAAGTTTTAATCTTGCCGAATCTATCGCCCAAATTGAGTTTTATAATATATGCGTTTTTAAGTAAATTGATTCTCTCAAGTGCTAATATTGATTGGTGGTCCATTTTGCACCTATTGAAAGTTTATGATGTGTAAGAAAATTGATGAATATAATTGTGCTGTCAAGCACTTTCTAAAGAATGACGTATTAATTTATGATTTACTTTCCATGTTTGAGCCAGTAGAGCTAAAACTAAGAAGGAATTATTTTCCTTCGTTAGTAACTTCAATTATTGGACAGCAGTTATCAGTTCATTCTGCAAGAGCAATTATTAATAGGTTTAATTAATATTTTGGAAAGGAAATAACACCCCAAAGGATAGTTAATTCCGATTTTCAAGTATTAAGAAATCTTGGATTATCCAATGCCAAAGCTAAATATGTGATTGATTTATCAGAGAAATTATTATCCGGAAATATAAAATTAAAAGGCATTAGCAAGCTTACTGAATCTGAAGTAATGAACGAATTGACAAAAGTAAAAGGAATTGGACCATGGACAGTTCACATGTTTTTAATTTTTGTTTTGGGCAAGCCAAATATTCTTCCTGAAGGCGATCTTGGCATAAAGAAAGCAATTATGTTAAATTACAACTTGGAAAATTTACCGACTGGTGAAGAAGTAATAAATTTATCGAAAAATAAAAAATGGGCTCCATTTAATACATATGCAAGTTTGTATTTATGGAAAACTATTGACGGGAAATGAATCTTTTTTATGATTACAACATCAAATAACTTAACTGAAGAGCAGCTAATAGAAGATGCTATTAATGGAAGTAGATTTGCGTTAGCTGAACTTGTAAAAAAATACGAACAGACTGTTTATAATTTTGCTTTTAAAATTTGCAGAAATAAAGAACGTGCCGAGCACACTATGCAGGAAACGTTCTTAAGTATGGTTAAATCGCTAAAGCAATTTTCTGGTAAGTCTAAACTATCAACATGGCTTTATACTATTGTAAGCAATCACTGTCTAATGCTGGCTAGATCGCAAAAGAAGTATGATTACACAACTCTAGAGAATGATGAAGGACTGATTGACGATAAGCATATTGCTGATTGGAAATTTACACCTGATAAATTGACCGAGAATAGTGAGTTAAAGACTGTCCTTGATGAAGCTATACAAAAGCTGCCGCATGAATATAGAATTGTATTTTTACTTCGAGATGTTGAAGGACTTTCCACAAAAGAAACAGGCGAAATTGTAAATCTATCGGTTCCTGCAATAAAATCAAGGCTGCATAGAGCAAGAGCCTTTTTAAGAAATGAACTAAACAATACATTGGGAAAATGAAAGAGATCAAAGTAAACTGCAAAGAGGTAATGAGTCACATCTGTGATAGTCTAGGTGAAGACTTGAATTCTCCTAAATGTATTAACATTAAAGATCATTTAGAAGGCTGTCCAAGCTGTCAAAAATATTTTGAATCTGTTGATTCAACAGTTAAATTTTACAAAAAATATAATGTTGAATTGGATAATGAAGGCCATAACAGATTACTTTCTGTTTTGGGTCTTGATGATGTTGAGGAAAAATAAAAATTTTAGCTATTGTGCTGATTAAAAATTAACACTACACTTTTCACAAAAATCCGGCATTTCTTTATTATACCATATTTTTCTAAAGTTTTGAAATTCTTCTGAATTTAATGCGTTAATTAATCCATCTTGATAAACATTTCCTAAATTCAATTCTTTCGGAAATGGTTTTGCGCAGCATGGAGGCAAATAACCATCCCAAGAGATGTAAAAATAATTCCAGGGATATTTACACATTGTAAATTCACTATCCCACGTTAGTTCGGAATATGTGAATTCTAATTCCTTATACTTTTTAGCAGTTTGTTTTGCCCTATTAAGTTCATCAAGAAATTCATCTGTAAAGAAAAAATTATAATACGAAATATCCTCATCAGTTTTTGCAACCAAATTAATAGGAATCATATTCAAATATCTGATTCTAAGATCGTTTACAAACTCAATCATTTCAGCCATTTGATGATAATTTTCTTTTACGATTACAACATTTATCATTAAGTCGGTATTAGAATCGAGAGTAATATCTACAATCTGCCTTAGGTTTGATTGAAATAAATTAAAATCACCACGCAGTCTAACTTTATTGTAAATCTCACCAATACCATCCATTGAGACTTGAATAGTATCAATCTTATTAACTAACTTCTCAATTATTTCCACAGTATTCTTCAAATGTGCATTTATGGAGCATGAAACAATAATTCCTTTGCTTTTACTTTTTATATAATCTACAGCTTCAATAATATTATTATATAAAAATGTTTCACCCAATCCTGTTAGGCCTATTGAATCAATATATGGATATGTATCATCAACAATTTTCTTGAGCTCATTAAAATCCATATAGCCTTTATCCATTTGTTCGCCAAATAAATATTCGCGAGGACAAGTAATGCATTTTAAATTACAGTGATTTGTGACTTCTAACATTATTGTAGAGGGATGGGTAACCTTCAGACTTTTTTTTGCGCGTAAGGTTGTATGAATTTATTTTGTTGAAAATATACCTTATTAAATCAAATCCACGAGGTAAGTGAATGGCTCTTTTAACTGCCTTCTTAAGCTTTCTTTTTGTCAATTCTATCTCAGTAAATTCAGCAATTATTTTTAATACTTATAACCCTTAACTTCCTCTTCGGAAAACTCTACACCTAAGCCATTTGCAATTCTATTCACAAAATTAAAATAGCTTACTACAAGATTTATATTTAGAATATCTTCATCAGTTAAATCATGTATGCGTAAATTTTGAACATCAAACTCATTTACCATTCCCGGAGTAAGAGTTAATTTTTCCGCATAATTTAATAATGCTAAAGTTCTAATTGGAAAATCAAGTGATTTATAATTACTAATAAGCATATTAATTTTGGCATCATCTTTCCAATACGTATTTAAGGCTTCTGCATGATGATTTACACAATATGAGCAACTATTAAGTGCCGAAACAACAACTGCAATTAGTTCCCGCTCTTCTCTTGCTAGACTGTTATTATTAAACATAATTGACATATACATATCCAGATGATTTTTCAGCGTATCAGGGTCTAAGCTGTGAACCTTCATTATGTTGGAAATTTTACCTCTGTTTGATGCTAAATCAGAATAAACTTCTTTTAGCTTAGCTTCGGCATCTTCTTCGCCAATTTGTTTTATCCAAGGCATAGTTTCCCCCAGTTTGTAAATTCTAATTGTTTTTTATTAAATGAAATTTAAAAGCTACCAATTTCTTTTGTGTACAAATTACAAGATAAGATTTGTCAGAGTTTTATTCAATAACAATATTGATTAAATTTCAGTAATAGTATTCAATAAATGAGCAAAGCATGCAGAATTCATTTTATAATGATTATGATTTTGAACGAATTAGAAAAAGCAATAGACGAGATTATAGAACTCCTTTTCAGATCGATAGAGACAGAATAATTCATTCATCCGAGTTTAGAAGATTACAAGGGAAAACCCAGGTTTTTCTACCCGGCGAATATGATTTTTACAGAACACGACTTACTCACTCAATTGAAGTTGCACAAATTGGCAGATCAATTTGCAATTATTTGTCATCCTCAAACAAAGATATTTTTAATGAAAATTATTTTATTGATTCAGATTTGGTTGAATCGGCTTGTCTTACTCACGATTTGGGACATCCTCCGTTTGGCCATTCCGGTGAAAGAACGCTGCATAAATTAATGAGACCTTACGGAGGTTTTGAAGGGAATGCACAGACCTTAAGGTTAATTACAGAAGTGTTTTACACAACTGAGGATGACCGGCGCGGAATGAACCCTACTCGTGCTTTTATTGCAAGTATTCTAAAATATAAAACTTTATACGGCGATCTGATAAATCCGGAGAATCACTTTATTTACAATGAACAAAAAAAATATCTCGATTTTACCTATAACGATAAATTAACCGAAACAAATCTCTCTCCAGGGAAAGAGATAAATTCATTTAGGAGCATTGAGTGCCAAATAATGGATTGGGCGGATGATACCGCTTATGCAATAAATGATATAGTTGACAGTATTTCCGGTGAGTTTATTACAATTTATAAGTTACTAAAGTGGCGAGAAAAAAACTCAAACGAGATATCGGATCTTCAATTAAAATATTTTGATGAAATTGTGGTCTGGATGAAAAAAGGGAATTTTAAGGCGAAATTTGGCTCGCAAATAGGTGATTTTATTAATGCATGCAGCATTGAAGAAACCGAATCAATTTTTAACTCAGATTCCAACAGATATAAGTATAACCTTTTGATTGATGATGACTATATTCAGAAAGTAGCACTTTACAAAAGAATTTCCTCCGATATTGTGTTTAAATCGTCACAGCTTCATCAGATAGAGTTTAAGGGCAATAAAATGCTTTCAAATGTTTTTAGAGTTCTTGAAGATAATTACATTACAAAAATACAACCAACAAAACTTCTACCCGATTTTACAGATAGACTAATAAGAATTGAAAAGGATCAGAATTTAAGAGCCCGGCTGGTTTGTGATTATTTAGCTGGAATGACAGACTCTTTTGCGCTGCGAAACTACAGAAGATTGTTCGATGCAAATTATAGCTCACTAACTGACGTTGTTTAGAGTTTTTTATTTCACTAGAATCTACTGTTGATTTGAATTAAAAAATCATTATTTTATAATCCAACTAAAATGCAAAGAGTGTAATTTTCAGGATTAATGTTTGTATAAGTTTTACCGATAATGCCTAGTAGGGGATATTAATTTGTTAATAAGGAAACTGATTAAATATATTTTTTTTATTTCGGTTACTATATTTATTGTAGGAGCCGCTACTGCCTATTATTATGGCGTAATGCCAACAAGCATTGGCTTTCATTCAAAAATTTACACCAAATCTAATATTGCAATGGATGGTTATGATATTGTGAATTATTTTATAAGTAAATCTGCAACAAAAGGGAATAATAGATTTTCAACAAAATATAATGATTTCAGCTGGCTATTTAATTCAGATAGAACTGTAAAAATGTTTAAAGCAAAGCCCCAAAAATATATCCCGCAATTTGGCGGATATTGTGTTTACACAATCAGCACAGGGTATACGCATCCACCTGATCCCAAAGCTTGGCGTCTGTTTAACGGCAAATTATATTTCTTTAAGGATGAAGAAACAAAGAAGCTTGCTATTAGTGACTGGAAAAATGTAATAGAAAATGCAAAGCTTCACTGGATAGAATAATTATCTTTCCACCAAAATTAATTTTAGAATTTTTATCTCGCCACCCCGCTCAATTTCCAAAGTAATCTCATCACCAGGCTGACGTGTTTTAAGCAAATCGGAATATTGTTTAAGAGATGTGATTTCTTCCCCATTCATTTTTTTGATAACATCTCCCTTCATCAATCCTGCTTTAGCTCCAGGAGAATCATCAGAAACAGCCCCAACTTTTACGCCTTCTCCCGAATAAGCAAAATCAGGCATCATTCCGGTTGATACTTTCCTTCCTTGATTTGCATTATCGGATCCGGGCATTGATTTTTTCTCTTCACCAATTGTTCCGGTAAAAGGCATTACCTCCTCTCGCTCAGCTAAATATTGTAAAACCTCTTTAGCAACAGCAGCTACTTTTACTAATCCGTCTGGATCTATTTTATCAATGGTATCTTCGGGCTTATGGTAATCTTCATTTGGTCCGCTAAAAAATTGAACGGCAGGTATACCTTTGTTAATAAAAGAAACTTGATCACTTGCATCTAATTCTTGTGTAATAAGTTCTGTTGGAATGCCGGTTGTGTATTCGGTTCCCATAAAAATAAATTTCCACTCTCTTGCAGTATTGCTATTTAATATCATTAATTTATTTTCAAAAAGCCGACCAACTGTATCAAGGTTTAAGTTTGCAAGAATTTTATTAGATGGATATTTTTTATAATTTTCAACAAAATATTTTGAGCCCACCAATCCGGCTTCTTCTCCACTAAAAGCAACAAATATAATAGTTCTGGAAGGCTTAAATGATTTACCTAAGGATTTTGCAAGCTCAAGCATTACAGCAACACCGCTGGAATTATCATCTGCTCCATTATGAATCTTTCCTTCATTTCCTTTTCTTACATCCGGCCAACCCAATCCAAGATGATCGTAATGAGCAGAAATTACAACTGCTTCTTGTAGCGCTTCGTTTGTACCGGGAATAATTCCGATAATATTTTTAACTGTTAAATTTCCTTTACCATGAAATGCTTTCTCAAATGTTTGAAAATAACTTCCGCCATCACTTCCCGGTAAAATCCCATATTCTTTAAATTTTCCAGCGATGAAATCAGCTGCTAAATCAATTTCAGGTGAGCCAAGTTCTCGTCCCTTCATTTCATCGGAAGCTAAATAATTTATATGTTCCATCATTCTTTTTGATGAAAAGACCGGAGCTAATTTAGCAAGAGCTTCCCTTGCTTCAAAATTGGGCTCAATACCGACAGCGCTTTGATTTAACACTTTGACTAATGGTGAACCAATAACAGCCCACTGACCCTTCTCAATATTAGTTGGCTCTTCCCCTTCAAATGCTAAATAACTATACTTCCCGTAATGAGGAAGTTTCCTCAAAAGACCGGGAACTGCGTTTTCATTTTCTATTGCTAAAACCAAAACCGGATGTTCAATATTTTGGGGATTATTAAAAGCGACAAAAAAACAATTATTATTTGTTGAAAGTGATTTGCCGTTTAACCTAATAGAGTCAGTACCAATATCAGAGTTATAGTTTTTTAGAGATTTATTAATACTGCTTAATAATTTATTGTCTTTACCAAGAAGCCAAACCGTAACATCACTAGGCAATTCTTCAATTTCTTCTTGGCTCTTAATATTAAATTGATCTTCTTTTCCTTTTATCCAGCCATTGGCGAATTCTTTATATTGAGCAATATTTTTATCTGATTCCTTAGGCAACACAATAAGTGATTTTTCAGCTCCATATGCCTTTGTAAATGCAGGAGGAATTTCACGAGTATCCAATCTTCTAAAAACATCAAATTG
>CAYXXW010000131.1:0-7421 GCA_964469115.1 uncultured Melioribacteraceae bacterium | reverse complement strand
GAATGTCTTTATCCAATTCCATTTTCTGACCTTATTTTAATAAGTGAAATATAAGAAGAGGTAGGTTAAACATCAATAGGCATCTGATTGGTAAAATTAGAAATTATTTCAACAATTCCTTTATTTTTGTATACCCGCTTCTACTGACCGGAATTTTACCTCCATCATTCATTGTAATTCTATAAGTATCTTTCTCAAACAATTCCATCTGCTTCACTCTTTCTAAGTTTACAATATAGGATCTATGAACTCTGAAAAAAGTGTTGCTCTCCAGATGATCTTCATAATATTTCATTGTTTGTTTTTTTAAATGTTTTCCTAATTCTGAATGAATCATGACATAATCATCTTGAGCTTCTATATGACTAATTTTTTGAGTGGGAATTATTGCAATCTTCTGATTTGTCTTTACTACAATTCTATCTAAGAATTCTTTTGAATTGTTTATTGTTGTAATCAATTTGTTATAATCAGCATTGCCCTTTTTATTTTGCTTAACCTTTTCTATAGCTTTATTTAGAGCTTCGATAAATCTTTCAAGAGAAAAAGGTTTTAACAAATAATCCGTTGCGTTTACTTCAAAAGCTTTAATAGCATACTGATCAAAAGCAGTTGTAAATATAATCTCTGGTTTATGATCAAGAAGTTCGAGCATTTCAAAACCATTAATTTTCGGCATCTGAATATCTAAGAAAATTATGTCGGGCTTATTTTCATTGATAGCCTTTATCCCTTCAAAACCGTTTGAGCATTCTCCAAGCAGTTCAACATCACTTTTTTCAAGATATTTTTTTACTATATCTCGAGCAAGTTTTTCGTCATCAACAATTAATACTTTTGCTTTTTCATCCATTTCTCATTCTCCAAATTGAGATCATTTTATTATGATAAAGGAATAAAAATTGTGACTGTAAATATTCCATCTTTCTTTGAAAACTTTAATAAATTATCTTGGTTATAGATCATTCTCAAGCGACTCTGAATATTTGAGATGCCGATTCCTTCACCCTTATGCGGAACAGCTTCTTCATCATAATTATTTGAGATGGTTAATTTCATATATTCATCACCATCTTCGCACTTAAATTTAATGTCAACCGGATCAATACTTTCATAAACCCCATGCTTAATTGCGTTCTCAAATACAGGCTGCAGTATCATACTGGGAACTTCAAGATCGCGACAAACTTCTTCAATTTCTTCAATATAATTAAACTTATCGCCAAATCTAATTTTTTCAATATCCAAATATAGTTTTGCATTATTTAGTTCATCAATAAGCTTACTCTTTAGCACTTCATTAGAGCTTAATGTTTTCCTTAAAAATGATGATAAATCAATCGTCATTTTTCTTGCTAAGTCAGGTTCTGTAAGCGTTAATGCACTAATTGAGTTTAGTGAATTAAAAATAAAATGCGGATTTATTTGATACTTCAAACTTTTTAGCTCAGCCTCTTTTACTAAACTCTTGAGTTCGGCTTCCTTTAAAACTTTTTCTTGAAAATTACCGTAGTAGATTATTATATAAATCAGTGAAACAATTATGAAGTAGTAAAGCATTCCAATAAAGAATCTCCAAACAAGAGAGTCATAAAGGAAGTTAAGATAAAGTCGGTCACCTTCAAAAACATTATTGAGTATCCAGTAGCAAAGCAAAATCCAAATACCCGATGCAAAAAATGCAGCTGTAATATGATTTGTAACAATCTTAAATGTTGAAAAAGTTTCGAACGAAATATATTTTGTTGAGTACCAAAAACTTAAACCGAGTATAAGAAAACTTAAGTTGAATACGAAACTATCAATTAAGCATTTAGAAAGTGACAGATTCATGAAGTAATATAGAATGCTTGTATGTACCAAAAAAATGAATATCCAAGCAATTAAATAAACGGAAAAACTTTTTATGTTTTTTACAAATGGATTTATCATAAATTAGCTCTTAATACTTCCGCCGCCGAATAAAACCAGACCTTTAATAATTAACGCTCTATCATTTTGTTCAGATTGTTGAAGGGCTTTACCCCGTTGATCATCAAAGCCACCGAAAATTGTTGTTGTTTTAATTACTACTTGCCAATCACTTGGCACAAAAAGTCTTGTTGACCCAAAAAGTGTAAAACAGTCAAGTTCGTGAGTCCCTTCTTTCAAATTGCTTTCGCGAAAATCTATTGTCAGCTCGCTAAGGATAGTAGTTGTTTTGCCACCGATGAAATTATTACTTTTTACAAATTTACTTTTATCACCTAGGAATGAAAAAATGTCTATTAAATTGTTATCACTTTGAATTGTTTCAATTTTATCTGAATTTCCATCACCAATATTTTTGAAGATAGTATAAAGTCCTAATAAAATTAGTAAGACAGGCCAATATTCACTAAATATTTCTCTATATGATGTGTCAAAATATCTAGCAGTTAAACCTACTCCACCCAAAATTATAAGTATAATACCAAATAATGAGTCTCTGCTGTTGATTAGAATTACAATTCCAACAATTAACATTATAAAAGGCCAAGAGAATATATTTATATGAAAAAACTCAAAATTGAAGTTTCGCAAAAATATTAGTGCTCCGACAATAATTAATATTGCTCCTAACCAAATTCTTCCATGTGAGCTTTTCTGATTTGACATTTTATCACCTTTAAGTATTGTTAAAACTTAACCTCACCACCACCAAATAAAACCATCCCTTTTATTACTAGAACTTTTTCATCCTCATAAACTCGATTTGGATCTTTCATCCTTTTGTCTGAAAAACCGCCAAATATTGGGATGACATCTACAACCACATTCCAATCTTGAGGGACAAAGATTTCATAGCCTCCAAACATTACAAATAGATCCAGTTCATTTCTGCCATGAGCCAGGGTGCAATTTTCTAAATGCACATCCGAGCCGCCGAAAATAGCCGTCATTTTTCCGCCAGTAAAATTTTTAGATGAAAAGTTTTTTGTTCCACCTCCAAAAATGGAAACATCATTAATACTATCTTGAAGAGATTCACTAAAAGTTTGCCCATTTTCAGTATCAATATTAATTTTTGTGCCACTTCCATCATCATTAAATACGCCTACTTTTACAGAATTTGCGTCAGGACTCAAACTTCTTTTAGAATTATTGCGTTTTAGAATGATGTAGCTTCCTAAGCCCACTAATAATAGTGGCCAAAATTGAGGAAAGAGATTAAATACGCCTATTGCAATTAATATTATTCCGGCAGTTTTATTATTTGACGTTGCAAGAATTAAAAGACCTATAGCAATAAGAATATATTCCCAATGAAAAAGAAAGCTGGGTAAACTGAAATTAATTATTTCATAATTATCTAATAAAAATAAACTGCCCAGAACAATTAAAATTAGTCCGGCAATTAATCTCGCAGTTGTATTTGAATTTTGGTTATTCATTTTTTCCTCCAAAAAAAGTAATTCAGAACTCTGTCAGAAAAATAGTTTTTATATTGTGAATAAAGAATGAAATATCGGTGAATTGCATATATAGATCGGTAAACTGCAATTATAAATCGTAATTTGATAATTATTTGTAAAAAAATGAATATTTTTAGATAAAAGAAAACAAGATAAATCTAAATGGAAATCGGCGCATTTAAAAAACTACAATTTGGTCTTGGAATAATTTTGGTAATTATCCTAATAGGTACTTTTGGTTATTCGATCATTGAAGGATGGACTATATTTGACTCTTTCTACATGACCATTATAACAATTTCCACAACTGGTTTCAAAGAACTTCGGCCACTTTCAACGGCCGGTATGGTTCTTACTGTTGGACTAATTATAACCGGAGTATTGGCACTTGCATACACCGGAGGGCGTGGTGTACAAGTTTTAGTGGAATCACAAATTCTGAGGAGAAGGAGAATGAATAGGAGATTAGAGGCAATTTCTGGTCATTATGTTATTTGCGGTTTTGGCAGGATGGGCAAGCAAATTGCTGAACATTTATTGGAGCATAAATTAGGTTTTGTTATAATTGAAAATGAACCAAATAACGTTTCTAAGCTTTCAGAATTGGGATATTTATTTGTTAACGGAGATGCAACTGATGACGATGCACTTGTAAGCGCTGGTGTTGAAAGAGCCAAGGGATTAGTGGCTGTTCTAA
The DNA here is from genome assembly GCA_964469115.1 of uncultured Melioribacteraceae bacterium. Taxonomy (GTDB): domain Bacteria; phylum Bacteroidota; class Ignavibacteria; order Ignavibacteriales; family Melioribacteraceae. Next base: position 3,290 of record CAYXXW010000131.1, on the reverse strand, counting down.
GCACTGATGCTGAAAATGTATTTACAACTCTTTCTACAAGAGAATTGAATGAAAATATTTTTATTGTTGCCAGAGCTATTGATGAGGGAACAGATGGTAAACTTAGAAAAGCCGGTGCTGATAGAGTAGTAAAACCTTATGAACTCGGTGGGAATAGAATGGTTCAACTATTATTGCGTCCCGGAGTTACTGATTTTATAGAAGGTGTTGCAAGAAGGAGAGATATTGATATTAGTCTTGAACAAATAGTTGTCTGTAAGGGATCTGAATTAATTGGGCTCACTTTAGCAGAATCTCCAATTAGAAGAGATTTGGATATTATTATTATTGCAATAGATAAATCAGTCGGAAAATTCGTTTACAATCCACAGTCATCCGCAAAAATTGAAGCTGAAGATAAACTTATTGCTATTGGGCAAGTTGAAAATCTGAATAAGTTGAATAAAATGTGTTTTGTAAAATAGAATATGGACTTTTATGGATTAGCAGACAATCGGTGGATTGGTATGCAGAATTTTTTCAATGATGAAACTCCATTAGCAATAAGCAGAAAAAAATCGAAGTTGTTACCATAGTTTCAATAATAGCTGGAGTAGTTTTTATTATTTCTTCGCAACTCTAAAACGATTTTCACAGACACTAATTGGTTCGTGACTGCCAAGAAAAATTGTTTGTTAATTCTGAGAAACAAAAATTGAGCTGAATATCAATTAAATTGACCGCCAACTTTCAAAGCATTGGAAAATCTTAAAAATAATCTAGCAATCAAACAAGCCTATAATCACTACCAAACAATCAATCAGCTTTCTCTTCATCTAATAAATCAATCTTATTTTCATTGACCGGCAATTCATGAACATCGCGCAGCTTTCTTTCAATTGTTCTGGTTTTTCTTGTTGCATCCCCAATTGATTTGCTTGCTAAATCAAGTTTCTTTTGAGTGTTATCTAAAATATCGCCAAATTTAGAAAATTCAGTTTTTACCATACTCAGTAATTTCCAAACTTCACTCGATCTTTTTTCAATTGCCAAAGTTTTAAAGCCCATTTGCAAACTGTTAAGCACAGCAACAAAATTTGCGGGACCGGCAATTGTAACTTTAAACTCACGTTGAACTGAATCAAATAATCCTGGAATACTTAATACTTCCGCGTATAGACTTTCAATAGGTAAAAACATAAATGCAAAATCGGTGGTATTTGGCGGATCTAAATATTTTGTAGAAATATCTTTTGCGGCTTCTTTTATGCTGCGGATTAACTTTTTCGTATTTTCGTCAATCAATACCAAATCAGCTTTCTCCTTCGCATCCATCAATCTCTGATAATCTTCTAATGGGAATTTAGCATCAATCGGCAGCCACACAATTTCATCTTTAAAATCACTTTTACCCGGAAGCTTAATAGCAAATTCTACCAAAGCATTGCTGCCTTCCTTAGTTTTTACATTTTGTGAGTACTGTTCCTTAGTTAAAATTTGCTCAAGTAAATTCCCAAGCTGAATTTCACCCCAAGTCCCACGGTCTTTTACATTTGATAGAACTTTCTTAAGATCTCCAACTCCAGTTGCAAGATTCTTCATCTCGCCAAGTCCTTTATGAACTAATTCTAACCTCTCGCTTACTAACTTAAAAGATTCGCCTAATCTTTTTTCTAATGTTGAGTGAAGCTTTTCATCAACAGTTTTTCTCATCTCTTCAAGTTTCTTCTCATTTTTTTCTTGAATATCGCTCAGTTGTTTTGAAACTTGTTCATTTAGTTTGTCAAATTTTTCTTCATTAGTTTTAGTAAGTCCTTTTAATCTTGCTTCAACAATTTCTAATTGATCTTTCTGTCTTTCCGAAATATCTCTTATTCTATTGGAAAGCTGATCACCTAATAGTTTAACTGAATTGCCCACTTCCTCTCTAACAAGTTTTGAATTTTGTAAGGACTCTTCTCTGTTCCGTTTAAACTCATCTTTGATATTGTCCTCTAAATTTCCTTCAGATTCCTTAACTTTTTCGGCGAGGCTATTTTCTAACTTATTTATGTCATTTTTTTTAGCAGTAAAATAATTGAGAATTTGAAAAATGACTAATATGATTAGAAGAACGGCAATTATTATTTCAGCGTAGAACATTTTTTATCCGTTTAAAAATCTTATTTTAAATCTTATTAATTTGTAGTTTAATTTACACAAAACTTATCACTGGTAAAAAATGAATCCATGGATCAAAAATATATTAGGAGCAATTGTAACCTTCCTGGTTATTATGACCATTATAATAATTGGTTCATTCTATATGTTGGAAAGTTCGTTGCCTGTTTACTCAGGTGAAATGTCAGTTAGTAATATTGATCATAAAATTGAAATTTACAGAGATGATTTTGCCATCCCGTACGTTAATGCTCAGACTGAGTTAGATGCATATTTCGCTTTGGGATATCTCCACGCTCAAGAAAGACTTTTTCAAATGGATTTTAACAGAAGAGCAGGAGAAGGCAGATTTAGTGAAATTTTTGGAAGCAGGACTCTTTTTTTTGATAAGATGTTTAAAACCTTGGGACTTTATGAAGTAGTTAAAAAGAGCTATGCCAACTTTGATGAAGAAACAAAAAATATATTAATCGCATATTCAAATGGAGTAAATGAGTTTATAAAAAACTCTCCCGAAAAATATACGATTGAGTTTGACATATTAGGATATAAGCCAGAAATATGGAAACCGGAACATTCTCTTCTAATTGCAAAACTTATAGCGTGGGAACTGAATATTAGCTGGTGGAGCGATATTGCTTTCACACATCTAATTCAAAAACTGGGTGAAGAAAAAGCAAAAGATATTCTGCCAAACTTTGATGAAAATGCCCCAACAATAGTTCCTAAAGAGTTAAATAAATTTGCTGAAATTTCCACGGAACTAATAAAGATAGATAGAGAGTTCAGAAAATTCGCTGGCGGAGTTGGTACGCATATAGGTTCAAATAATTGGGTTGTAAGTGGTGCAAGATCTGCTTCCGGCAAACCAATAATTGCTAACGATCCGCATCTTGTTTTTACAGCTCCCGCAAAGTGGTACGTTGTTAGTATAACTTCACCAAAATTAAAAGTTGATGGATTTACGCTGCCCGGAGTTCCCGGAATTGTAATTGGCAAGAATAAAAATATTTCGTGGGTTTTAACAAATGTAATGGCTGATGATGCTGATTTTTATATCGAAAAAATTGATAGCTCCAGAACAAATTATTACTTAGATGGAGAATGGCAACCTCTTGAAATAATTACTGATACTATTTTTGTAAAAGATT
>CAYXXW010000130.1:0-7427 GCA_964469115.1 uncultured Melioribacteraceae bacterium | reverse complement strand
GGTTTCAGTTTTGTCGCTCTCACTTTTTATTTAGGAAAAAATAAAATAATAAGTCAATTATTTATTTACAAAATTAAAAATGTAGTTTAATTTGATTCTACCAATTTATTAGAAATGGTGGTATTAGTAGTATTAAGCTTAGAACAAAAAAGATTAACTCCAAAGGTAAAATCCATTTAGCCCACTTTTCCCAAGGAACTTCTGCAAGAGATAAAACTCCCATTGTAATTGCCGAAGTGGGAATTATCATATTCGTAAATCCATCACCAAACTGAAATGCAAGAACTGCTGTTTGTCTTGTTACACCAACCAAATCGCTTAGTGGAGCCATAATCGGCATTGTTAGTGCCGCTTGGCCACTGCCTGATGGCACAAAAAAGTTAAGAAAAGATTGAACCACGAACATTGCTTGAGAAGAAACAATTGGGTGCATTCCGTCTATTGAAGATGATAGGGAAAATAAGATTGTGTCAATAATCTTACCATCTGTTGCAATAATTAAAATTCCGCGAGCAAGTGCAATGACTATTGCGGTTCCAATTAAATCTTTAGCTCCATCAATAAATCCATTTGCAATATCATTAGCGGATAATTTACCAACAACCCCAACTGCAATTCCTGTAATTATAAATAAAGCACAGATTTCTTTAATGAACCAACCGTATTGTAAAACACCGTAAACTAAAATTATTAGTCCTACTAAAAATACAAGTAAAACAAGTTTATGTTGTTTATCAATTTTGTGATACTCTTCATCTGAATTTATATGAAGTTTCTTCCGTTTTTTAATATCCAGATCAAAAGTCGGACTAAGCTGAGGATTCTTTTTTATTCTTTTAGCATAGATTGTTACAAAAAGAATTGCTACAAAAGTAATTATTAGCCAAACAATTAATCTGTATTCAATTCCAGAAAGTATTGGCAATTCAGCAATTCCTTGAGCAATGCCAATAGTAAAAGGATTGATGAAGGCACCCGCAAATCCTGCGCCAGCTCCTACAAACGGAATTGCAATTCCTGTAATTGAATCATAACCAAGTACTAAAGCCATTGGGACAAAAATCAAAATAAAGGGAATAACTTCTTCACCCATTCCAAAAACCGCTCCGCCTAAAGAAAAGATCAGCATAAAAATAGGGATTAAGAATAGCCTAACTAATTTAGATTTTTTATAAGCAGACGCAATAGATTTGATTGCAGAATCAACTGCTTCTGTTTGCTGAAATACTGAAAATGCTCCACCAACTATTAAAACAAATCCAATTATTTCTGCTGCAGCGATAAACCCGTTTATTGGTGCCATAAGCACGCTGTCAATAAATTGCGGATTTGGAGAAGTTTTTTGGAATGTACCTGGTACAACTAGATTCTTTCCGTTTTGTTCAATCCTTGCAAATTCACCGGCTGGAATTAGATATGTGAGTATAGCTATAAAGACTATAATTGAACTAATAATTATTATTGTATTAGGAGGTTTAAATTTTGAAAGTTTCATTAGCTATTATTTTTTTTAATTGGCACTCGTACTTTATACTTGAAAGATACAAATGAAATTGATGAAAGACTAAACTGCATTTTTGGTATTATTTATAATTTTGAAATTGTTAAGTTAATGCTTATTAAAATATTAGATTTATCATGTTTCCTAAAGAACAAATTAAAGCTGTTGCAGAAAAAATGAATTAGTATAGTTTTTTTCTAAAATATTTATTTAACCATCTAATTGTGTTTTAATCAAACCGGTATAAGAAAATAAAATGAGTATGGAGAGCAATATAAACCCAGCAATTCTAACTGCAATGGATTTAGAAGTTCATTTCGGGGAAGAAGTTATTTTAAATAAAGCTTCCCTCAGCATTCATGAAGGTGATCTAATTGGGTTGGTTGGGAGAAACGGAGCTGGCAAATCTACTTTCTTGAAAATTATTTCAGAAAAGATTCAGCCAGATTCCGGAGACATTGCGAAAAAGAAAGATCTTGTAGTAGGGTTTTTAACTCAAGAGTTTACTCTTGAGAATAGTAAAAATGTTTATGAAAATGTGTTGATAGGTGCTGAGAGCATTTTAAATTTAATTGACGAGTATGAAGATCTTCCATATAATTCACATAAAAGAAATCTACTTGAAGAAAAAATTCAACATCTTGATGGGTGGAATTTAGAAAACAAAATTAAGCAATTGCTGCAATCATTAAATGCTCCAGATTCTGAAAGGAAAATTAAAACTTTATCGGGCGGTGAAAAAAGAAGGGTGGCGCTTTGCAGATCTATTGTTGCCCAACCCGATCTGTTAATTCTTGATGAACCAACAAATCACTTGGATACTGATTCAATTGAATGGATTGAAAAATATCTATCAAGCTATAAAGGCACTTGCATTTTTGTAACTCATGACAGATACTTCCTTGATAGAATTGCGAACAGGATAGTAGAACTTTCTAATGGCGAGTTTATTTCTCACAGAGGAAATTATACCGACTATTTAATTAGTAAAGCTGAACGTCAAGCAATTAAAGAAGTTGAAGAAAAAAAACGTCAGAACTTTCTGCGAAGGGAATTGGAATGGGTTGTTCGTGGACCAAAAGCAAGACGCACAAAAGCTAAAAGTCGATTGGATCACTTTTATGAAGTTGCTTCTCAACCAAATGCAGAAACAGAACTTGACGTTGAATTAGTAATACCAACGCCTCCAAAGCTTGGCAATATTATTCTTGAACTCAAAAAAGTGGGAATAACTTTAGGTGAAAATAAACTGATTGGGAAATTAAATTTTATTTTCACACCTGGAAGAAAATTAGGTATAGTTGGTAAAAATGGAGTTGGGAAGACAACGCTTTTAAAAATGCTGCTTGGAGAATTAAAACCAACTTCTGGAAATATTGAAATAGGGGAGAAGACTGAATTTAATTATGTTGATCAATCGAGATTGTTGCTGAACGATGAAGATACAGTTATTGAGGCAATTGGAGATGGAAACAATTTTATAAAATTCGGCGATCATCAAATTACAGTTTGGTCTTACTTAAAAAGATTTCTCTTTACCGATGATAGAATTAACACATTAGTAGGCAGACTTTCCGGCGGTGAGAAAAGCAGATTAACTTTAGCCCGAATACTAAAAAACGGTGGTAACTTTTTAATGTTAGATGAACCAACTAACGATTTGGATTTGCCTACTTTGCGTATACTTGAGGAAGCCTTGTTGGCTTTTAATGGCTGTGTTGTTGTCGTTAGTCACGATAGATATTTCCTAAATAGAGTTTGCAACGGAATCTTAGCTTTCGAAGGAAATGGAAAAGTTTACTACAGCGAAGGAAATTATGACTATTACATAGAAAAGAAGAAAGATAGACTTAAAAATGAAAATACCGATTCAAAAAAAGAAAAGAAAGAAGATACCAGAGTAAAACAAAAAAATAAAAAATTAACTTGGAAAGAGAAAAAAGAATTAGAAACAATCGAAGAAAATATTATTGCTACCGAAGAAAATGTAAAAAGAATTGAGGATATTTTTACATCACCGGATTTTTATGAAAAGTATGCAGAAAAAACTAATGAACTTGATTTGGAACTTACTGAAGCAAAGAAAAAAGTTAGCATGCTTTATGCAAGATGGGAAGAGCTAGAAAATATTAAAGATTGAGAAATGTAAAAATCAATTTAGTTTTTGGGCAACGTTAATCCCAAACTAGAAATCTTAAGAGAGGCTATCAACCAACTTTGCAGCTGATTCGAAATCATCAGCTGTATCAATTTCCATACAGTTATAATTTCCCACATCAATAGGAAATATTTTTCCACCTGAATCTATGGCAATTTGAAATGCAGCTTCATAAAAAATATTAACTTGTTTTTCTTCAATTATCATCTTGTCAAGTATAATGAAAAGTTGTTCAACAAAATTTTTATCAAATTTTTCAATGCCAATAGATTCTCCAATTGCGGATTGAGGATCAACAGTCTTACTAATTTCTTTAATACTGCCATCTTGATATAATAATAGCTTTATTTCTTCATGACTTAACTCATGATCAGAACGGACAGATAAACAATTATCATAATTCGAATTGACTAGCTGCCCAATAATTCTGCTGTCGAAAATTATATCACTATCCAGCAGAATCATATCATGGTTAAGAATTTCACTTTTAGTCATCCAAAGTGAATAAATATTATTTGTTGAATCATATTTATCATTAAAGATAAAAGTGAAATTTAAATTGGGATAAGTTTCCAATAAAAAACTTTCAATCTTTTCTTTAAGATACCCAGTGACAAGAATAATTTCAGTAATATTATTAGCTCTTAAATTATCTATAGTTCGCTCAAGAATTGATTTCTCTCCAACCTTTAACAAACACTTTGGTGTGTTATCGGTTAAAGGTCTTAATCTGGAAGCTACACCGGCAGCAAGAATTACAGCTTTCATTTAATCTCTGCAAGTTTTGTAGAATTATCAATTTTAAGCTGAACAAGATAAAGTATTAAAGCATAAAGATTAACAACAGTAATCATCCCAATTATATAAATATCTAATCGATTAAAAAGCGCAGTAATAATTATAAAAGTAAGTTCAGATGTTGGACCGATATATGTCCACAAATGCATAATTTTTTTATTTCTCTTATAAAAATCATCACCGTCATATTTTTTGACTGAAGCATTAACTGTGGTTTTTGAAGCTTTAAGCTGAAGATTAGAATATTTCAAATATATCCAAAGTATTGCAAACTGAAAATAACTTCCACCTTCATTCTTAATCTTTGCATATTCATCTTCAAATTCTTTTAAGTTTTCTCCAAGTAAACTTTCTCTGTTGGTGGCGTAGTCAATAAATCTATTTCTGTAATAATCCAAGGCAACTGCGTGAATAATATTTGATGCTCCTGCAATTACAAGTAATCCCCAATAAAACAACGGATCATTTGAGCTTGAAGCGAATCCAAAGCCGATGCCCAAGTATACAGCAATGGTCACAAAATAATCGGCAACACCATCTAAAATTCTACCTACCGATGTACCGTTCTTTTTTAATCTTGCCAGTTGACCGTCACTGCAATCCAGAACATCGTAAATTATTAGGAAAACTGCAGCAATAATTAAGTAAGTCGGTGAATTAAATGAAATAATTACACCGCCAATGATTCCAATTATTAATGCCAAAATTGTAATTTGATTTGGAGTTAAATTTGTAGGATAAATCAGTTTTACAAATATGAAGGCTAAAGGCCGATAAAAAATAAGATCAAATAATTCTTCAACTTCAACAAGCTTTAATGAGGATTTGTATTCTTGAAACCAACCCATTAATTATAACCGTTATTAACAAATTCCTTAATAAGTTGTATTACTTTTTTATTTTGCTCTTGAGTGCCCAAAGAAATACGCATGTGAGAATTTAACATTTCCTCATTCATAAACTTAATTGCATAACCATTTGATTTTAAGTGATCATTAAGAATAGACATTTTTTCTTTTGGCATTTTTACTAGGACAAAATTGGCATTAGATTTATAAACTTTAAAACCATCAAGCTGATTCAACTCATTTAGATATAAGTTTCTGTCACTTTCCATTTTATCAGAAATGTCCTTATAATAATCCTCTGAATCAAGTGCAGCAATTGCGATCCTTTGGGAAATTCTATTATATCCTAAATACCTATTTGATAACCTTGTTAAAAGATCAAGATTTTCTCCAACGAGTGCATAACCAATCCGAATACCGGCTAAGGCGTAAAGTTTAGAAAAAGTCCTTATGATAATTAGGTTCTGGTATTTATTTACTAATTCCGAAGCTAAATTATTGTTGCTGCTTAGCCAATAAGCTTCATCTAGCACAACTGTTGAATCGGCTAAGTTATCAAGAACATAAAATAAGTCTTTTTCCGATATTGAATTACCTGTAGGATTATTTGGTGAACTGATAAAAGTAATATCCGGCTTTTCATCTTTATAAATCGAAAGTAATTTATCAATATCGTATTCGTAGGAATCATTTCCTTCAACAAGAGGGTACTCAACATTAATACCATTAACCTCATTTGCAATTTCTTTATAATACCACCACGAGTGATTGGGAACCAATAGTTTTTTCCCTTCACCAAGATGAGATTGAACTGCTTGCTTGAGCAGATCTTCTGCACCATATCCCAGTAATACTCTTTTTTCGGGGATTTTAAATTCTTCAGATAATCTCCCTGAAAGTATACTTTTCATTCCTCTTTTGTAATCAGTTGAATATCGGTAAAATAAATCTTTTGCAGCTGTGTGTGCAATTTCTAAACATTCCGGTGCCGGTCCATAATTATTCTCGTTACGATCTAGATAAACAGTTTCCATAACCATATTCCTTGAAATAAATTTTTATAATTGTAAAAATAAAAAACATAAAGATAATAAATATTTAATAATTTCTTAACATTGAGAGGCTACGCGATGTGAAAATTTAACTTAAAAGTATATCAAGTGATTTCCAGAGAAGATATAATCCAATTCCACATAGCACAATTCCTAAGAGTCTTATAGTCCAGGTTAGAATTTCAACTTTTATTTTATTCCGGTATTTTATCAATAATTTTGCCAGAATAACCAGCCAAATAAATCCACCAAAACCTAGGGAAAGGGCATAAGCCGTACTTAGTATAAAAGTAAAAGATGAATGCTCTACTTCCTCAAGATTATTTTGCTGAATATAAGATGTGTCTATATCTGTTAATTCATCTCCTGTAATTTCTTGAAACGAGCTAACATTTTCTTGAACAAGTAAATCTAAGCCTCCTGTTTTTAAGCCAATTGAAGATGCGAAAGTTAAAACTAAAAATGATGAAGTTAGAATGCCGAAGAAAAAAGATGGATTTGATAAATTAATAAATAAACCAGTTCTCAAACCTCCCTTTTTTTCAGTCTCTTCATTGTCATCACCTTGTAAATTTATTTCATCTAGTTTAAAGTTTGTTCTGGCAATTTTAACACCGATAAAAAATAAGAAAAATGATCCAACCAAAAGTAAATAGGGAATTAGAGGACTATACAGAGAGAAGAGTGCCGATAAACCTAATACCGCAATTAATACATAAATAAACTCAACAATTGAGGCTCCAAGTGCCGTTCTTATACAATATTTTAAGTTCCCCTTTAAAGCATTGGAAGTAATAATTATGCTTATTGGACCTGCTATCGGCATTGCAAATATAAATCCGGCCGTAAAACCGACAAGTATTAAAGTTGTTAAACTTTCAATCATGAGCTTAATTATGCTATTAAAAATTATAGTATAAATTTAAGTATAATGATATTGAGTTATGTAATCAAATCAATTGAATAATATTTTGAGAAGATATTAATTTAATTATTATTAATCTCTCTATTTTCAGTCAATATAAAATTGTAAAAACCTTTTCACTTTTATAAGTAGATAATTTTGTTTA
>CAYXXW010000129.1:0-7489 GCA_964469115.1 uncultured Melioribacteraceae bacterium | reverse complement strand
CTTCAAAGTTCGCTGCGAAGGGTTTTTTGTTATTTAGACAGAAATATGAATAAAAATGAATTTAAAGAGTTAGCAAAAAATTACACTGTAATGCCGGTTTACGAAACAATCACTGCAGATCTGTTAACTCCAGTTTTAGCATATTTAAGAATTCGGGAAAAAGGTAAATTTAGCTTTTTACTAGAATCTGTAGAAGGAATTGGAAGATTAGCAAGATATTCTTTTATTGGTCACTCACCATCATCAATAATAATATCTGATAAAAATAAAATAGTTATCTCGAGTGAGAAAAATACTGAAGAAGTAAAATCAAAGCTTTTAGATTATTTAAGCAGTAAAGTAGATTCCTTCAAACATCCCAAAATTGATGATCTTCCGGATTTTACTGGTGGCATTGTTGGATATTTGGGTTTTGAGATTATTAGAGAAGTTGAAAACACAATAGTTTTTAACAATCAGAAGGGTGATGAATTTCCTGAAGCAATGCTGGGATTATTTGATTCAATAATTGCATTTGATCACTTTAAACATCGAATAATATTAATACAAAATGTATTTGTCGAGGAATCCTCAAATCTCGATGAATTGTATGAAACTGCAAAAAGTAAAATGGATTATTTGAAAACCATAATTCAAAGACCGGTTGAACTTCCTGAAACATTCAAATTAACCGGCAAGATCAAAGATAAAATCAACAAAGAATTATTTGATAAAAAAATTGAAAGCAGTAAAAAAAACATTTATGACGGAGACGTTTTTCAGTTAGTCCTTTCCGAAAGATTCAGCTCTGAATTTAGTGGAGACTTACTAAACGTATATCGAGCATTAAGAATAATCAATCCTTCTCCTTATATGTACATAATGGAATTTAACGAAGATTTATCAATAATTGGGACATCCCCAGAAGATTTGTTAAAAGTGAGCAAGAACAAAGCTACAATTCTTCCAATTGCCGGAACCCGCAGAAGAGGCAGAACAGTGCAGGAAGATTTGGAATTAGAAAAAGAATTGCTTGCAGATACAAAAGAAATAGCTGAACACACCATGCTTGTAGATCTTGCTCGAAATGATTTAGGACGAGTCTGTAAACATAATACTGTTAAAGTTACAGAGATGATGAACATTCATAGATTTTCTCATGTAATGCATATTGTTTCAAGAGTTGAAGGTGAGCTTAAAAAAGATAAGAACTGTATTGATGCATTAAAAGCAAGTTTTCCCGCCGGAACTGTTTCCGGTGCCCCAAAAATTAGAGCAATACAATTGATTGAAGAATACGAAGAAATTAGTCGCGGACCTTATGCCGGAAGTGTTGGTTACATTGATTTCAAAGGAAATTTAGATATGTGTATTGCAATAAGAACTTTATTTGCAGATAGTAAAAAAATCTATTGGCAAGCCGGTGCTGGTATAGTTGCCGACAGTAAAGCAGAATTAGAATTTAAAGAAATAAAAAATAAATCAGCCGTTTTAGAAAGTGCATTAAAATTTGCAGAGGTAATAGATGAAGGTTTTGGTAATTGATAATTATGATTCATTTACGTTCAACCTTGTTCAGCTTGTTGGTAAATTTACCGACGACATCGTTGTAAAAAGAAATGATGAAATAACACTTGAGGGTATAAAAGAAATTAATCCTGATAAAATCATTATATCACCTGGGCCAGGCAGACCTGAAGATTCAAATATTTCTCTTGACGTAATAAAAGAATTAGGCAAGACTATTCCAATTTTAGGTGTTTGCTTAGGCCACCAAGGAGTTGGACAAATTTTTGGATGTAAAATCACAAATGCGCCGGTTCTTATGCACGGAAAGACATCCAAAGTAACTCACGATAATAAATCAATATTTAAAAACATTCCTCAAAATTTTGATGCTGGAAGATATCACTCCTTAATAATAGATAGAAATTCATTGAACGGAGACTTAGAAATCACTTCTGAAACAGAAGATAAAATAATTATGGGAATCAGGCATAAAAAATACCCTATTGAAGGAATTCAATTCCATCCTGAATCAATACTTACACCAGAGGGAGTTAACATTATTAAAAATTGGATTGAACTATGAAAGAAGAATTAGACAAAGTTATTGCCGGACAAAGTTTAACGTTTGATGAAGCTTATACAGTAATGTATTCAATAATGAGCGGTAATGAAAACAACTCAAAGATTGCTTCATTGTTAACGGCTTTAAAAATAAAGGGCGAAACCTCAGACGAAGTTGCCGGATTTGTTAAGGCAATGCGTGAAAAAGTAATAAATATCAAGTGTGAAAACGAGAGAGTGATTGATGTTTGCGGAACAGGAGGGGATGGTTCGGGTACGTTTAATATTTCAACTGCTGTATCATTTGTTGTTGCCGGTGCCGGTGTAAGCGTTGCCAAACATGGCAATAGATCAATCTCTAGTAAAAGCGGCAGCTCTGATGTGCTTCACGAACTTGGTGTTGATGTTCAGCTTAATCCCGAATTATCAGAGAAAGCGCTAAATGAAATTGGAATTGCGTTTTTGTTTGCTCCCCTTTATCATCCTGCGATGAAGCATGTCGCTCCAATCAGAAAAGAGTTAGAATTCAGATCAATTTTTAATATCCTTGGTCCGCTAACAAATCCCGCTGGAGTTAAGAAACAAATTATAGGAACTTTCAGCGACGATACAGCTAGACTGATGACAGATGCAATTAAACTATTGGAAATGGAAAAAGTAGCCTTCTTGTGCACAAAAAATGCTTATGATGAAATAACCTTATCAGATACTACCAAAGTTTATGAAGTAAACAGCGATCACTCAATGTGTTTTTACTCACTCACTAACGAAAATTTTGGATTCCCAAAAATAGAACTATCCCAAATCCAAGGCGGATCGGCAATAGAAAACGCACAGATAATTTATGATATTTATGCTGATAAATATGAAGGTCCGGCTTATGAAGTTGTTGTTGCAAATGCGGCAATGGCGTTGAAGACTTCCGGGATTTCAGATGACTTAACTGAATGTAAAGAGATTGCGGAAGAATCAATAAAGTCGGGTGCAACATTAAAAAAACTAAATGAATTAAAAAAATTTGGTGATAAGTACAAATGACAATTCTTGAAGAAATAAACGAAGTGAAAAAAGGGGAAGTTAAAAAACTCCGAAAGGAGTTTACATTTAGTCGTTTTAAAGATTCTGAGTTTTTTAGTAACCCTCGATTATCCTTTTATAATTCGTTGAATTATCAAGATAGGGTTTCAATAATTGCAGAAATTAAAAAAGCCAGCCCCTCTAAAGGAATTATTAGAGAAGACTTTAATCATCTTAAAATAGCTGATATTTATTTGGAGAATGAAGTTGACGCAATTTCGGTTCTCACAGACGTGAACTTCTTTAAAGGGAATATTTCTTATCTAAACGATATTGCAAAGATTAAAACAGTGCCATTATTAAGAAAAGATTTTATCATTGATGAATATCAGATTTTTGAAGCAAAGGCAAATGGTGCTGATGCAATTTTGTTAATTGCCGAATCATTGTCTAAAAATCAAATTAATGACCTTACTTCTGCGGCCAAAGAAACTAACTTAGAAGTTTTACTTGAACTTCATTCGGTCGAAGAATTTCAGAAAATAGATTTTCTTCAAAACAAAATAATTGGGATTAACAATCGCGACTTAAAAACATTTACCGTTGATCTGGACAAAACAAAAGAATTAGGAGAATTAATTCCAAAAGAAAATCTATTAGTTGCAGAAAGCGGCGTAAAAACACAGAAAGATATTGAATTTATTAAGACAACTAACGCCAAAGCTATATTGGTTGGGGAGCATTTAATGGCATCTAAGAAAATTTCTGATGCAGTAAAAGAGTTAAAAGAATGGTGCTATTATGAAAGTTAAGATTTGCGGAATTACTAACCTGGAAGATGCAAAACTTTCCTATGAATTAGGTGCTGATGCAATAGGTTTTATTTTTTACGAAAAAAGCAAAAGAAATATTCAGCCGGAAAAAGCAAAAGAAATTATCAAACAAATACCAGCATTTGTTATCAAGGTTGGAGTTTTTGTTAACGAATCAGAAAACAATATAAATCAAATTGCAAAAGACATTAAATTAAATCTAGTTCAGTTGCATGGTGCTGAACCACCGGAAATGATTACCAAAATTGCCCTTCCAGTAATAAAGGCGTTTAGGGTAAGTGATGATTTCGATTATTCAACTATAGAAGAATATAATAATTGCTCTTTCTTACTTGACACTTATAGCAAGAAAGAATTTGGCGGAACCGGTGAAAGATTTAATTGGAAAAATATTCCGGAAAATTTAAAAAGTAAAATAATTTTAGCAGGTGGAATATCAGATAAAAATATTGAACAAATTTACACGGAAGTTAATCCATATGCTATTGATGTTTCATCCTCAGTTGAGATTGAACCCGGCAAAAAAGATCACCAAAAATTAAATCATCTATTTCAGAAAATTTATATGCTAAGGAATACAAAATGTTGATATTGTTAAACCTTGATGCTCCAAGAAAAGATATTGATGCAATTGAACAAAAAGTTAAAAAACAAAATTGCACTCCTCATGAGATCCCGGGAGAATCAAACCTGGCAATTGGCATAACCGGTCCAACACATAATTTAGTGGAAGGTGATTTTAGATTTATGAATTCAGTGCTTGATGTAGTAAGGGTTAGCAAAAAGTATAAATTAGTCAGCCGGCAAATGAAAGCCAATGATACTTTAATTAAAACCAAGTATGGTGAAATTGGTGGGAAAGAATTAACAATTATTGCGGGCCCTTGTTCGGTAGAAAGTAGAGACCAAATATTCAGAGTTGCGGAAGAATTAGCCAAACTTGGAATTAAGTTTCTGCGAGGTGGTGCCTACAAACCCAGAAGCAGCCCCTATGCATTTAGAGGATTAAAGGAAGAGGGTCTAAAACTATTAGATGAGGTGAAGAAGGAATTTAATTTGGGTATTGTCACTGAAGTCCTAAGTCCAGACACAATTCCATTGGTAAATGAAGTTGCAGATATAATTCAGATTGGTGCACGCAACATGCAGAATTTCACATTATTGGATGAAGTTGGAAAAATCTCAACCCCTATTTTATTGAAACGTGGTTTATCCGCCACCGTTGAGGACTTACTTTTAAGCGCTGAATATATTTTAGCTCAAGGGAATTTTAATGTTATTCTTTGCGAAAGAGGAATCAGGACTTTTGAGACTTCAACGAGAAACACGCTTGACTTAAATGCAGTTCCTGTGGTTAAAAAACATTCTCATCTCCCTATAATTGTCGATCCATCTCATGGAATTGGGATAAGAGATAAAGTTTCGCCAATGGCATTAGCCGGAATTGCCGCCGGTGCAGATGGATTGATTATAGAAGTTCATCATGATCCAGACAATGCATTATCCGACGGAAACCAGTCATTAACCCTAAACCAATTTGAACATCTATACAACAAAGCAAAATTGTTAGCTCCAATTGTTGATAAGGAAATAAATTGAAATGAATGAGCAATTACTATATAATGCCCCGACAAAAGAAGGTAAATTCGGAAAGTATGGCGGAAAGTTTGTCCCTGAAACTTTAATCTCTGCATTAATTGAATTGGAAGAGGCTTATAATAAATTAAGAAATGATTCTGATTTTATTACTGAATTAAATGATCTTCAAAGCAAATATAATGGCAGGCCGACACCTTTAACCTTTTCACAAAGATTAACAGACTATTACAACAAAGCAAAAATATACTTGAAGCGAGAAGATTTGTGTCACACCGGGGCGCATAAATTAAACAACGCACTTGGTCAAATTTTGATTGCAAAATATTTAGGAAAGAAAAGAATAATTGCAGAAACTGGTGCAGGTCAGCATGGAGTAGCAACAGCAACCGTATGTGCAAAGTTCGGACTTAAATGCTTTGTTTATATGGGCGAAGAAGATATTGAACGTCAGAAGCTCAACGTATTCAGAATGAAACTTCTGGGCACAGAGGTAATCCCAGTTAGCTCAGGAAGCAGAACATTGAAAGATGCCACTAATGAAGCAATAAGAGATTGGATAGCAAATGTTAAGGATACATATTATATAATCGGTTCGGTAGTAGGTCCGCATCCATATCCAATGATTGTTAGAGACTTTCAATCAATAATTGGAAAAGAAACCAAAGAACAAATTTTAAGTGAAGAAAATAAACTGCCCGATTATATTTTAGCTTGTGTGGGTGGAGGTTCAAATGCAATTGGTATTTTTCATGAATTTATTAATGATGATAATGTTACCTTAATTGGTATTGAGGCGGGAGGTTATGGAATAAATTCAAATCTTCACTGTGCAACTTTAACATTAGGAGATGAAGGAATCTTTCACGGAATGAAAACTTACCTACTCCAAAACAAAGATGGTCAAGTTGCTCCTGTTCATTCAATATCCGCAGGCTTGGATTATCCTGGAGTTGGACCCGAACACAGTTTCTTAAAAGATTTAGAAAGGGTAAAATACGTTTCCGTTACGGATGATGAAGCACTGCGGTCTGTTAAACTAGTCTCAAGACAAGAAGGAGTCTTGGTGGCGCTAGAAACGGCTCATGCTTTTGCTTACCTTGAAGAATTAATGCCAAAAACAAAAAAAGATCAAATTGTAGTTGTTAATACTAGCGGCAGAGGAGACAAAGACTTAAACACAATTATTGAAAAATTTAGTGCTGATCTAAAATGAGTAAAATTAAAGAAACAATTAAAAAAGTAAATGAGGGAAATGAAAAGGCATTAACTGTTTTTCTTACATCCGGCTTTCCTGATCCTAAAAATTTTGTTGAAATGGCTCTAAGCATCGTTGATGCAGAAGCTGATATATTGGAGATAGGCTTGCCTTTTGGTGATTCCCTTGCTGATGGTCCGGTTATTCAATCATCTTATATTTCTGCCTTGGCAAATAGTATTAATTTGGAAAGAACTCTAAAATATATCTCGCAAATCAGAAAAGTTTCTGATGTGCCAATTATTCTTATGGGAGCGAGTAATCCGGTATTAAAGTATGGTAAAACTACTTTTTCAAAAAATGCAATTGACGCCGGAGTAAATGGTGTAATAATTCCGGATGTGCCATTAGAGGAATACGATGATTTTTTTGAGAATAAGTTTTTGGATTTAGATACTATCTTGTTAACTACTCCAACCTCTTCAACTAGGCGGATAAAAGATATAGATAGTAAGAGCAGCGGATTTCTTTATTGCGTAAGTGTTGTTGGAACCACAGGCGCAAGAACCAATTTTGATCAATCTGTCACAGAAAATTTGAAAAGAACATATAATGCTGTGGAAAAGAATAAAATGCAGATTGGTTTTGGGATTTCCTCTGGGGCAAATATTAAACAGTTCTCTCCATTTTGTGATGGAGTAATTGTGGGTAGTGCAGTAATTAAAAGTTTGTCTAATGATAATTTAGACTATTCTAAAACAATTCAACTTGTTAAGGAATTAAAAACAGCTTGTAA
>CAYXXW010000128.1:0-7519 GCA_964469115.1 uncultured Melioribacteraceae bacterium | reverse complement strand
AGCTTCAGAATCTTATCTAAACTCAGAAAAGATTATTGCTCTTGCACTAAATGTTAATGCTGATGCAATTCATCCGGGGTACGGATTTTTTTCAGAAAATGCTGAGTTCATTAAAAAAGTTACAGATGCCGGGATTAAATTTATTGGTCCTACCACTGAATCTGTAAAACTAATGGGGGATAAAACTTCCGCGAGAACACTGATGAAGGAAAATAATGTTGCCATAGTACCGGGAACAACAAAACCAATATCAAACTACGATGAAGCGGTTGAGATAGTAAAAGATATAGGTTTGCCAATAATGATAAAAGCTGCTGCCGGCGGTGGTGGGAAAGGTATGCGGAAGATTGAAAATATAGAAGATTTAAGATCAGGAATTGAGCGAGCTCAAAATGAATCCCAAAAAGCATTTGGAAATTCAGATATTTATATTGAAAAATATATTAAGAATCCGAAACATATTGAAGTTCAAATCCTGGCAGATGAATTCGGCAATTACATTCATCTTTTTGAAAGGGAGTGTTCTGTTCAGCGCAGGCATCAAAAAGTAGTTGAAGAAGCTCCTTCAAGCTCAATAAATGAAGAACTGCGAACGAAAGTGACAGAGCAAGCTATAAAAGCAGCTAAAGCTTGCAATTATTTTAATGCCGGGACAATTGAATTTCTTTTCGATCAGAAAGATAGATTTTACTTCCTTGAAATGAACACGCGTCTTCAAGTAGAACATCCAGTAACTGAAATGATTACAGGTATTGATTTAGTTAAAGAACAAATAAAAATTGCAGCAGGAAGGGAACTAACTATCAAGCAAAGTAATATTAAAATAAATGGTCATGCAGTTGAGTGCAGAATTTATGCTGAGGATGTTGACAATAATTTTGCGCCTTCAATTGGAAATGTAGTTCACCATCGTTTGCCTTCCGGTCCGGGAGTTAGAGTTGATAGAGGAATAGATGTTTTATCAGAAGTTTCAATCTATTATGATCCAATGCTATCAAAATTAATTACATGGGGAAGAGATAGGGAAGAGGCTCTGATACGAATGAAGAGAGCTTTAGGGGAATATCAGATAGCTGGAGTAAAAACAAATATAAACAGTTTTTTCTGGATACTTGAGCACCCCAAATTCCTGGATTCCACATTCAGTATTTTATTTTTAGAAGAAGAATTTATGCCGCTTGTTCCGAATAAATGGCGCGAAAGTGTTAACACAGAATATAAAAATGTCGCGGCAATTTTAGGAGCCTATATCAAGGAGAAAGAAAGGACTTTAAAATCGGAAAAAATTTGCATATCAAATCATAACCACTGGGAAAGTTTAAAATATGAGTGACTTTGTTGTAACCATTGATAAAAAAAAATTTTCAGTAAACACAAATAATTTTCATAAAATTAAAATCAACGGAAGTGAGTATGATTCACAAATCACTCAGCTTTCTCGGCACACATATAAAGTTAAGCTTAACAATAAAATTTTTCACATCACAACAAACAAACTAAGCAATAATGAACTATCCTTCTTAGTTGATGGTCATTATTTTGAGTCTTTTGTAAGAACTAAATTAGAAGATGAAGCAGCTAAAATTTTAAGCAATAAAGCTGTTACTCAAGGTGAGTATAATATCAAATCTCCAATGCCAGGCTTGGTATTAAAAATTTACAAAACTAGCGGTGCCCAAGTAATTGAAGGAGAGCCAATTTTATTACTTGAAGCAATGAAGATGGAAAATGTAATCAAATCCCCAGCAACTGGTATTATAAAAGAGATTCCAATAAAAGAGGGTAAATCAGTCGAAAAAAACCAAATTCTAATAATAATTCAATCCAATTAAAACTAGTATAAGTTTGATCTGTTTTACAATGTAGCTATATTATAAATTCCTTTAGCTGATAAAAACTTTTAGAATACATCATAAATGGAGGTGAAATGGGGAAAACACTAATAACATTTGTTGTCCTTTCCTTTTGTTCAAGTATTTGGGCAAGTGGATTTCAGATAAATGAGCATGGCTCAAAGGCAATGGGCATGGGCGGAGCATTTGCTGCTTTGGCTAACGATCCTTCCGCAATTTATTTTAATCCGGCAGGAATTACCCAGCTTTACGGAACACATCTTCTTTTCGGATCAACCTTGATATTACCCTCGTCAACATTTAGAGGACCGTTACCTGAATTAACCGAGTATGAACTTGAGAGTCATGTTTTCACTCCACTTCATCTATATGCAACACATCAAATAAATGATCAGTTGTTTTTAGGTTTTGGTGTCGGTAATAATTACGGTTTAGGTACAAAATGGGAAGATGATTGGGTGGGTAGATTTATGGCAGTTGAGACCGAGATAAGAACTTTCTTTTTTAATCTGGTGGCATCGTACGCTATTATTCCAGAACTATCAGTTGGCTTCGGATATGTTTTCAGTTATGGGGATGTTCTAATTGGAAGAAAATTAAATTTAAGTCCTTTTAATGCTGAACCGTATCTTGAGCTTGAGGGAACTGGAACCGGATCAGGATTTACCGCTGGATTAATGGCACATCCTACTCCAGCCATATCAATTGGAGTTTCATATAGAAGTCAGGTAACAATTGACTTTGAAGGTGATGCAAAGCCTTCGGATTACCCAGCGCAGTTTGAAGGGCGACTTCCAAATGGTTCAATTACTGCTCCACTTACAACCCCGGAAAATATAACTATTGGGATTGCGCTAAAGCCATTAAAGTACTTAACAATTACAGCTGATTATCAATATGTGGGCTGGGATAGTTATGATAAGCTAGAAGTTGAATTTAAAGAATTTATTGATTCCAACACTGGTGAAAACTTAGTAACTTCTTCAGAAAGAAATTACGATAACGGATTTATTGCTAGATTAGGTACGGAATATCAATATAATAATGACTTAGATCTTTATGCGGGATTTTTATATGATAGTAATCCGGTCTCAGATGAAAGACTTGACCCAACTTTACCGGATTCAGATAGATTAGGATTTAGCGCTGGTTTTGGCTATAAACTTAGTTCAAATCTAACAGCTGAGGCAGGATATCTTTTTTTAAGGTTTGATGAAAGAAGAATCACAAACTCATTAGAAAACTATAGTGGAATTGAAAACAGTATTACACCATTGAATGGAGTGTACAATTCTGTTGCACATTTAATCTCAATTTCACTGTTATACAATTTTTAATAAAGGAGCTTACTACTTATGAATATTTATAAATATTTAACAACAATATTCTTCATAAGCATTTTATTTATTGCTTGTGAAGATAGAAACGATTTGACAGAACCAACTGATTCCGTTAATACCGGAACTGTAAGTTTTGCAAAATTTGTTTCTATAGGAAATAGTTTAACTGCCGGTTACCAGAGCGGTGCACTATATAAAAGTGCACAAATGTATTCCTATGGTAATTTGATGGCTAATCAAGTAAATACATTGTATGAACAGCCAATAGTTTCAGATCCTGGCATTGGCGGAAGAATGGTAATTAAATCTCTTGAACCTTTTTCAACTGAATCGCAGCCAAGTACAGGATTACCAGAAAATACTGGTTTAGCAACTTCCTATAATAATTTGGGAATACCAGGAATTGTATTAGCAGATGTGCTAACAACGACAGCAAGTCCCTCAGACTATGTTGGGATAAATCCGTTGATTGATGTTGTGTTAAGAGATAAGGGAAGTGTGCTTACTCAAGCATTAAGTTCTCAACCTACTTTTATGACAATCTGGATTGGGAATAATGATATCTTGGGTTATGCAACTTCTGGAGGGTTAAGGCCTTATACTCCAATTGAAGGTGATGTAACTTTTGGAGGACTATATACTCAAATGCTTGGGGCTATTGCCCAAGCCGGTATTCAAAATGTTGTTGTCGCTAATATTCCTGATGTATCAGCAATTCCATTCTTTACAACAGTTGGCGGACAATTGCTGCTGCAAGGTGCTCCGTCGATTGTTGGGACTAAATCGGATGGATCAATTGCACAACTTGATCTAACTAAAAATCTTTTAACTCTTCAAGCATCTGCAGAATTAGCAGCTGGGAAGGGTATATCTGCTGACAATCCGCTCTCAAATGGTGTTATTTTAGATGAAGATGAAATTAGAACTGCTAAAACTATAATTGCTTCATACAACAGTTCAATAAGTGCAGCTGCATCTCAATTTGGTTTTAAGGTCGCTGATATGCATGAATTCTTTAATAATGTTGCACAGAATGGAATAGTTGCTGATGGAGTTGAATTCTCATCAATTTATGTTAATGGTGGTTTATTCAGCTTGGATGGTGTCCATCCTTCAAGTCAAGGATATGCAATAATTGCCAATAAATTTATTGAGGTAATAAATAAAGAATATTCTGCCCAAATTCCTTTTGTTAATGTAGCAACAATTCCACCGAGTTTAGAGATGGCTAAAAGAATTGAATATAACAATTTAGGTTTACCAATATTTGAAGACGGCACATTTAATACAATCTTTTATTAATTGACAATTATATAACGGCTGACTATTTTTAGATAGTCAACCATAATTTTTAAGATGAGAAAATGAGAAAAATATTTCTACTAGTATCTGTTTTTGTTTTTATTAGCTGCTCAATATTTCAAACTACTGATCAGCAAGATGAAACTGCCTCAGAAGAAGATTCAAAAGTTGAAGAAGTTTATGTGTTCGATGACGTATCTGAGAATGAAAGTAAAACTGAAGAAATTGATCAGTTGAAAAAGGAAATTGATAATAAACTTAAAGAAAAAGAGAAACAAGAAGTTGATGTTTTTGATGAACCAGTTGTAACAAATGATACTCCAAAACAAAGTGGGAATAAATATTTTTTACAGCTTGGTGCATTCACTACATTGAGCAGGGCAGAACAATATGTTAAAGAAATCGATAATTCTGTCCCTTTTGTACTTTCAATTATTTACAATCCGGAAAATTCTTACTACACAGTGCGAAGTTCTGCTTACACAACACGAGCTGAGATTGAAGAAGTAAGAACAAAACTTTGGAGTAACAATTTATTTAAAGACGCGTTTATTATTACAGAATAATTTACAACCATTTTTTTATTTATAGTAAGGAGAAATAATGGCTTTTTCACTTAACAAGATAATGCTTATTGGTAATTTAGGACAAGATGCAGAACACCGATTTACAACTAATAATACTGAAGTTTCATCCTTCTCATTGGCAACTTCGCACAGTTATAAAGGAAGAGACGGGAATTGGGTTAATGAAACTACGTGGCACAATATTGTAATTTTTGGTGCATCTGATTTTTTAAAAGGAAATCTTAAAAAAGGCAAGAAATTTTATGTTGAAGGCAGACTTGCCAAAAGAGATTATGAAAATAAAGATGGACAAAAAATTTACGTTACTGAAGTAATTGCTGATAAATTTAATATTATTCCTCTTGATGGTGGTGATGGAAGCTATCAATCAAGTGGAAGTTCAAACTCAACATCTTCAGAACCGGAATCAATTGATAAAACTGCTCCCGATGATGATGATTTACCATTTTAGATAAGTTTTTTAATAACTGAGGTTAATAATTTTATTTGGAAATTGGCTGGCTTAATAGAGTAATTATTCTCTTATTTCTACTTTTTTGTTCTGCTATATTTTCCGGATCTGAAGTAGCTCTATTTTCACTTGATGAAAAAAAAATAGACGATATTAAAAAAGATTCCGGTATTTTAGGCAAATACATTTCCGAGTTACTGTTTTTCCCAAAAAGGCTCTTAGTCACTATTCTAATTGGGAATACAATAGCTAATGTTGCTGCATCGATAATTTCTGTTTCCCTTGCACTAGAAATTGCTATTCTTAACGATATCCCCGTAGATATCGCTTTACTTATACAAATAATTGTTTTAACCATATTTGTAATTTTATTTGCGGAGATTACTCCTAAAGTCTGGGCAAACCGACATCCAGCTTATTTTTCAAAAATTATTGCATTTCCGCTATATTGGGTAAGCTTTTTCATTAGCCCTATTTCTAAACTGCTAACAAATATCATCAAAAAGGCAACCTCAAGAGTAAAATATGATAAGTCTAAAACTGCTCTTTCTTCAACGGAAATTGCGGATCTTGCCGATATTGGTGTTGAAAAGGGAACACTAGAAGTTGAGGAACATGGGTTAATACATGGTTTAGTTGCATTCAAATTAATTAATGTTCGCGAGATAATGACTCCTCGAGTTGATATGGTTTCAGTGCCTCTCAATATAAAATTGTCTGAATTGATTGACCTGATTAAAGATTCAGGGTATAGCAGAATACCGGTTTATAAGGATGATCTTGATAATATTTTGGGTATATTATATGCGAAAGATTTACTTCCGTATCTTAATTCAGAATTAAATATTTCTTCCTTTGAGATCGAAAAAATTATTAGAGAATGTATATTTGTGCCCGAAACAAAACCTATCAGCAAGCTAATGCATGAATTTCAAGAAAAAAATATGCATTTGAGTATTGTTGTTGATGAATATGGTGGAACATCAGGACTAATAACACTTGAAGATATTCTAGAAGAAATCGTAGGTGAGATTAGAGATGAGTTTGATAACGAAGAGGATGAAATTCTTGAAGTAAGTGAGAATAAGTTTATCATGTCGGGTAAAGTTAATATAGATGAAATTGAAGGAAAATTAAATATAAGTATTGAAGTTCCGGATGAAGATTTTGAAACATTAGGTGGATTTATATTAAATCATGCTGGAACAATTCCCGAGATTGGTTTTTCATTTACTAAGTATGGCTACTCTTATAAAGTCATAGAAATTGAAAATAATAGAATTACAAAAGTAGAAATTGAAAAATTAAACCAAAAAGAATCATGAAAAAGGGATGTTTTTTAACGGTAATTATTACTTTAACAATAGTTGTTTTAGGTATATTTTATCTAGTTAAATTTCATGGCGAAGATTTGTTAGAAATGGGCAAGGAACAGCTAGTACAAATGGCCCAAGATCAAATTTTAACAAGTATTAGTGATTTAGAAAATAATGAATACTCTGATTCGTTAAAAATTGTTGTTGGAAATTATTTCAAGGATATTAAAACCTTAGATATTAAAGATGAACTAAAGCGTATTGAAGAATTCTCGGATGATATTGAAGTTATCTTACTAGATTCAAAAATTGATTCTGCCGAATTTGATTTTATAACCAACATTCTAACTAAATATGAACGAAGATAAAAAAACTGAAGTTAAAGTCGGCATTACAGTTTTAGCTGCCATAATAGTATTTATATTTATTTATGGATGGGCAAAGAATTTCGATTTGACCTCGAATGAAAAAAATTTAACGATCAAATTTGAAACCGTTGCCGGATTAGAACTTGGGGATTTAGTAAGTGTAAACGGTGTACGTAAAGGTTTGGTAAATTCAATTACTACTAAAGATAATTTTGCATTAGTAGAAGTGAAATTTAACGAGGATGTTAACTTAAAGCAAGATGCTACTTTTTCTGTTATGATGCTTGATTTAATGGGTGGAA
>CAYXXW010000127.1:0-7534 GCA_964469115.1 uncultured Melioribacteraceae bacterium | reverse complement strand
AATTCTTCAAATAAATTTCTAGCTCTTTTGTAACCATACATTTCATTTTTATCATTCAATAATTCAGGAAAGCCATCTGTCATTAATAAGATAGTATCACCGCTGCTTAGGTTACTCTCTAATACTGAGTATGGGAAATTATTGAATGTACCAAGAGGCATACCTTTTATAAGGTGCTCTTCCATTGATTGGCTTTCTCTTTTATAAATAAAGATTGGAGGCATGCCAGCAGCTGACATTTGAACTTTATTCCCAGCTATTTTAAGCATTGTCATGCACATTGATAATTTTTCCATGTGCATAAGTTTTAAGCACCTTGTCATCTCTTGAAATGTTTCTACAATATTTGGATTTGGGGCTAATACATTGAAAAGGCTTTTCGAAGTAGTAACCATAGTTCCAGCCTTCATACCGTGTCCGGTCGCATCACCAATAACTACAGTTAGAGTTCCATCCAACCCAATATGGAAATCATAATAATCTCCGCCCACTTCAGTGGCAGTTTTCATATAGACAGCGATATCAAGATTTGCTAATTGAGGAAGTTCATGAGGAAGCATTGATAATTGTAGTTGTCTTGCTTCTTCAAGTTCTTTTGTCTTTCTCTCATTCTCTGCTTGTACAATAAGGGCCTTGGTTTCAGCTACTTCAGCTTTTGCTTCGGCAGCTTCTATTCTCAACCTCGATTCCTGTATCTGTGTGTTTTTTTGCTGGCGGCGCATTTCAAATTTTCTAACACTAAACAATAATCCTATAAATATAAATCCGTAAGCCGAATATGCTATCCAATTATTATACCAAGGTGGCGATATATTGATGTTAATTGCTTTAATATTTTCATTCCAGACTCCATCACCATTAGAACCTTTAAGATAAAATTTGTAATCACCAGGGCTCATATTTGCATAGGAAGCAAATCTTCTATCCCCAACCTGCCACTCATCATCCACACCCTCCATTTTGTAAAGTATTCTATTTTTATCAGGTCTTGAAAAATGAATTGAAGCAAATTCGAATGAAATATCATTCTGATTATGAGAAAGAGAAAGATTAGTTAATAAATTCAAATCGGAATTTTCATTTTGCTCTAAGCTCTTAACAGACTTATTGGATATTTTAATATCTTGAAATGAAATAAATGGTGGAGTCTTATTGCTGCTGCCGGGATAAAATGCATTAAATCCATCAACACCGCCAAAATAAAGTTTTCCGCTGTCATCTTTATATGACGAACTTTGAATGAATTCGTATCCCTGCAGTCCGTCTTTTACATCATAATTTACTATTATCTGAAGCTCACCCTTTTCATCGAGCTCAATTTTCGATATTCCTTTTAGGCTGCTTACCCACAAATCACCTTTATTATCTATCTCAATCGAAGATACGTTAGATGAGGGCAAACCATTCTGTTCTCTTAAAACTAAAAAAGTAGTATCTGTTCTAACTAATTTATTTAATCCATCAGCTGTTGCAATCCAAATATTACCATTTAGGTCCTCTTTAATGTCTCGAACCAAATTATTGCTTAGCGATTTAGGGTTTGAAGAATTATTGTAATAATTTTTGATAACAAAATTTGAGCCTATATGTGAAATTCCATCATCTGTGCCAACCCAAATATCATTTTTTGAATCACTGAATATTACTTTTATATCTTCACCTTTTAAAAAAGTCTTATCATCGGATTCCTTTAATATGGATTGGATACTTTTAAATTCACTATCGTTAAGAGTGAACAACTGAGTACCCCAATAGATAGAATCTTGGGGAGGAATTGCATTGTAAGACTCAACAGAATGACTATCATCAGACAAATATCTAAGTTTATATCGCCCAGCTTTTAGATCAAGAAGACCTATTTTTATTCTGTTTTTTAATCCCCCTCCAACATGGTATGATTTTTTAAATCCTGCTCCAGTCCAGAGAGTATCTCCGTTTTCCGATTCAAGCCAGCCGTAGTCAACCATGTCCCATTGAAATAATCCTTCACCAACTGAATATATAATTATCTTAGAATCCTCTCTTAATACAAATTCTTTACTTAAATCAGCATAGTCACCAACTCTTATTATTGAGCTAGTTGGATTTACATTTTCTCTTAATTGATTTAATTTATTGATCAATCGATCATCATACTTCCTATTAAAAAAGGAAGGAATAGAGATGAATTTATCAGAACCTTTTTTTAGAAAATTCAATCCTTCATGAGTTGCAACCCAAAGATTTTCATTTTTATCAGCAATAAGATTGTGAACTGTATTATTTGTAATTGTGTTTCTGTCATA
Organism: uncultured Melioribacteraceae bacterium; assembly: GCA_964469115.1. Classification (GTDB taxonomy): domain Bacteria; phylum Bacteroidota; class Ignavibacteria; order Ignavibacteriales; family Melioribacteraceae. The sequence continues at coordinate 5,249 of CAYXXW010000127.1, read as the reverse complement.
CACGGAATATTGATAGTTTTGAATTGTTCCAGAACTTAACTTATAAGCATATAGCCCATCCCTTAAAGTTGCTAACCACAAGACCCCATCATCCATTTCCAATACTGTGAAAATTCCAATATTATCAAAAAAAGAAAGCTTTTTATTTATTAAAGAGGCTTTTGTTGTTTTGTTGTCATTACTATCAAATAAATAAAGTCCCATTGCTGTAGATAGCCAGACTTTATTTTTATAAAATGCACTTTTTGAAATAGAATAAATTTCTTTTCTATTGGTTTCAAAACTTCCCTCAGCTAAACTATAAGTAACAAAAGGTTTTCTGTCGAAGTCGTACTTTGTAACTCCTCTAGATGAACCAAACCAGAGTAAACCTGACTTATCTTTATAGAATGAATTATAAAAACTTGTTGCTGATGGAGGTAATAGCTGTTGGAATTTCTTTTGATTAAAATCGAAATAATACATACCATTTCTTCCGGTACCAACCCACAATCCATTATTACCATCATTCAGCAAACCGGTTGTTGCATTATCTACAAATACATTTTGAGCAACAACTTTTTTGTATGGAGTTATATCTTCTAAGGTCACTTTGTTTAAATCAACTTTAAACAGTCCAGTTGATAAACCCAACCAAAGGTTATTATTAGAATCTGCTTCCATAGCATAGTAAATGTTATTCCCTATTGCTAAATGCTGTTCATTAGATAAAGAGACTTGAACGAAAAGTGAGGCATCATAATCAAATTTCACTAAACCAAACGATTGCGAAGTACAGTAAAGATTTCCGCCGCTACTTTCTATTATACTTCCTCCATTATTTACAAATCGCGCAACACTGTTATCCGCGCTCATTACATCAAATCTTTCAAACTCCTTTGTAACTCTATTAAAAAGCAGAACACCGTCCTGGGTACCAACCCACAAATTATTCTTTTTATCTTCATAAATGTGTGTTGTCCTATTTGCAATTTCATTTGTTGATTGAGTATACCTATATGTTGTAAAGTTGTTTTTACTTCTATTATACTCAGCAAGTCCTTCATCAGACGTAATCCAAATAATACCTTGTTTGTCCTCTAAAATTCTATAAACTGAATTACTTGGAAGACTGGTTGAATCATCCGCAATATTTTTATATATGTTTATTTTATATCCATCATAAACATTTACACCATCATTGGTTGCAATCCAAATATAGCCGTACATATCCTGCTTTATTGTTCTAACTCCATTGCTGGATAAACCATCTTTAACTGAGATTGTCTCAGATGTATATTCTGCCTGAGCAAAATTTATTGTTGACAAAAATATTGTTAAAACAAAGACTGCTCGAAGAACTCTTTTTGAAATATTCATAATTTTCTCATTTAGTATTTTAATTTTCATTTTACTTTAATTACGACAAACATTACATCTTTATTTTCTTTATCAATTTCAAGATTTAGATTCCGGCATTCGCCCAGCCAAAGTTGGTAATTTCGCTCAGCCGGAATGACAGTCATATCATTTAACATTAATTACAACCAGTATCACATCATTTCACTTTTATAACCACAAACGTTACATCATCGTCCGGTTCATTACCATTTACCCAATTTGTACCTTCTTTTTTGAGGTACTCGATAATTTCTTCCGGTGCTTTTGCAGCTGAGTTCTCAAAAGAGTTCCTAACACGCTGATATCCGTAAAGTTCGCCTTCGGTATTAAGTAACTCAGGAAATCCATCACTCATAAGAAGAATTGTATCACCACTGTTTAATTCTGCTTCGCGCACATCATAAGGGTACTTATCAAAAGTGCCTAAAGGCATTCCTTTAATAACATGTTCAGATACACTTTTTTCACTATGATTATAGATTAAGATTGGGGGCATTCCTGCTGCTGACATAAGTAGTTTATTGTTGTTAATTTTTAGCATAGTCATACACATAGAAAGTTTTTCAAGCTGCATCTGTTTTATACATCTGCTTATTTCTTGGAATGAATATAGGATATCAGGATTAGAACCGTAACTGTTGAACAAACCTTTTACTGCAGTTACCATTGTTCCAGCTTTCATTCCATGTCCCGTAGCATCACCAAGAACACAAGTAAGAGTTCCATCTAATCCAATATTGAAATCATAATAATCACCTCCAACTTCTGTAGCAGTTTTCATATATACGGCAATATCGAGTTGAGGTAATTGAGGGAGTACTTTGGGCAGCATAGATAGCTGTAAATTCCTTGCCTCTTCAAGTTCTTTAGTTTTCCTTTCACTTTCTGCTTGCATGGCTCTTGATTGCAATTCGGCAGCTTCTGCTCTGTGTTCAGCATCTTGTATTTTCATTCTTTCCCTAGCTTTTGTCAATAGACGTCTTCTTTGAAAACGATCAATTCCAAAAACAATTCCAACAAAAAGTAAAAAGTATGAAATGTAAGCTATTGTTGTTCTGTACCATGGTGAAGAAATAATAATATTAATACTTTTATCACTTATGCTATTGATCCCATATCCGCTTATTGCTCTTACCTTAAAGGTATATTCTCCAGGCTCGAGATTTGTAAATGAAGCAAAATTTTTGTCCGTGAAAATCCAATCATCATTAAATCCTTCAAGCATATAGCTCACTCTATTTTTTGAAGGTCGAGAGAAATGTAATGCAGCAAAATCAAATGAAATATCGTTTTGTTCATAAGCAAGAGTGAGCTGATCAGTTTCGTAAATTGATCTATCTAGCTCAATATTACTTTTTGTATCAAAAACTGAAACATCTGAAATTGTAATGTTGGAGATAATGGGAACCGGCACACTAGCATTTTCTGAACTAGGGAAAAATGCAGTAAGTCCATTAAATGCTCCAAAATATATTTCACCTTCTCGACTAATTAATGCTCCGCTGCCAAAACCACCTTGAACTCCGTCTTTCCTGTCATAGTTTGAAGAAGACCAATTCCCATCTTCATTTTCGATTATTTTCGTTATTCCACCATTGCTGCTTACCCATAAGCTACCATTAAAGTCCTCAATTATATCATTTATCCCGGTGATTGGTAAGTCAGGTATATCAGAATTAGATTTGAATTCTTTTAACTCCGGATCAAATCTGTAAAATCCGGTTGGGTTTAGTGCAATCCATAATCTTCCTTTACTATCTTCAAAAATTATATTGGTTGTATAATTTGATAATCCGGTATTTTTAAGAAAGTATTGTTCATATTTTTTGGTATTCAAATCATATTTCACAATTCCCTGTTCATCTGCTCCTATCCAAATAGCACTTGGGTATTTTCTGCTGTTTACAATAAAAGAAGATCTAAATATATCTGGTACATCATTTTTTCGTTTTTCTACTGCAATCATTTTTTTTAGCTTATCAGCAGTAGAATTATTAAGTACAAAAGCTTGTATGCCATACCATTCAGGATTATTGGGTGCATTAACATTAAAATCAGGGTACGAATGTCCAACATCAGTTGCAAAATTAATATTGTATTCACCTGGCTCAAGGGTAATAACATCAATTTGCAAACGATTTTTGAATCCACCACCAGCATAAAATGTATTAGGAATTGTCCCCATTGACCAAATGTTTTTTCCTTCAACTGACTTAATACCTCCAAAATCAAAAATACCCTGCGGATATTGACCTTCTCCTAAACAGACAACTAAAATTTGAGTTTCTTTAGATAAACTAATTTTCTTAGAAAGATTAGCAGCTTCTCCAACTTTGGTGAATGAAACTAAGGGATCTTCTTTTAAAAGAATGCTTTTTACACTATCAATAAAATCATCACTATATTCTCTATTCATTACTGTAGGGATATTCTCATTTTTTTTGCTTACAGTATGAAAAATATTTAATCCAATATTGCTACCAATTAGCAGCTTATATTTGGGAAGGTATTCAACTGAAAGAATAGTTTCAGGGGTTCCTGTACTTGTTCCTGAAGGCATTATTTTGAATGTTTCAGATTTACCTGAGTTTAATTCATAGCTAGAAATACTGCTTGGAGAACTTGAAAACCATATTTTGTTATCATCATCAATTATAAATGTATTTAGATTAGATGAATCACTATAAATTTCGGGAACATTAACTTTTAGTTTTGTATAAGTTTTATTTTCTAAATTAAACTCTAATAATCCATTACCAACTGTAGAAACATATAATTCATTCGGATCTTTTGGATTGATTTTTACATCTGATGCAATTGATTTTTGAGATATACTTATATTATCATCGTTAAAGGGATAATATTTGAAAGGTTTGCGGTTTGGATCAAACTTAAGTATTCCATTATCTATCAGTCCAATCCAATATATACCAAATTTATCAATAATTTTATTTGAAGAAAATTTACCAATTCCACGCTGTTCAAGCTCATCACTAATTTTTAATAATTCAAACTTATCAGTAGCCGGATCAAACTTTAATAAACCAAAGGGCAATGAACACAATAAAAAAGTCCCATCCTCTCTCTCGTTAATATTGAAAAAGTAATTGTCCCCAACACCGCCTTTTAGTTTTTTCCAATTATCTTTATATTCAAAACTGAATGACTTTGGATTATACTCTATAAAAATGTCCTTGCCCCCAAACCAAATTTTCCCTCCCCTGTCTTCAAATATCTCAACAATACTATTTGGTTTCTCTGTCCCAACAAATTTGAAGGGTTGAAATCTATTGCTACTTTCATCATAATAGAATATTCCCTCTGTAAAATTAGATGCTAATATATTTGCATTGCGCAATTCGGTCAATGCAAAAACTGAATTGACTTCACTTTTTACTAATGAGTCAGAGCCATTAACTTCCAGCATAAATGGAATTAATTCCCATTTTTCTTTTTCATTGTTCCATTTCTGAACACCCCGACCATTTGTGCCTATCCAAAAAGAGTTTTTGGAATCTATTAGACCTCTAAATATGGCCACTTGTTGAACATTTTGACCTGAGCCTTGATCGATATTAAAAGTTATAAAAGAATCATTTTTTCTATCAAGCCTACTCATTTTCCCAACTGTACCAATCCATAAATTATAGTCAGCATCTTCTATTATTAGCTGAATATCGCTTGAAGGCAAACTTGTTGTGTCACCCGGAATATTTTTATATACTTTAAAGTTATATCCATCATAGCGATTTAAACCATCAGTTGTCCCGAACCAAAGAAATCCATATTTATCTTGAAAAATATTCTGGAAGGGTGAAAAACTAGAACTCGAAAGCCCATCTGTAACACTGAGATTTTCAAAAAGATAA
>CAYXXW010000126.1:0-7607 GCA_964469115.1 uncultured Melioribacteraceae bacterium | reverse complement strand
CCCATTTACAGAACCAAGTGCAGAAGTAGATATTTGGTGGCAGCCAAAAGGTAAAGAGGGTAAGTGGTTAGAAATATTAGGATGTGGAATGGTTGACCCTAATGTATTAAATAATCTTAATATAGATTCGGAAAAGTATGTTGGATACGCGTTTGGCATGGGAATAGAAAGAATGGCAATGCTAAAATATGGAATTGATGATATTCGTCTTTTCTTTGATAATGATAATAGATTTTTAAATCAATTTAAATAGTCTGAGGAAAAGTTTTGATTATTTCTCTTAAATGGTTAAAAGAATATATTGATCTTGATGATATTTCAACTGATGAAATTGTTGATAAATTAACAACTAGTGGTTCTGAAGTTGAAGAGGTGATTGATAAGGTTAAAGAATTTAAGAATATTGTAGTTGGGAAAGTAGAATCCGTTAAAAAACATCCCAATGCAGATAGACTTTCTTTATGTGAGGTTAGCGACGGTTCAGAAACTTTTTCTGTAGTCTGTGGAGCTCCTAATGTTGCTGCCGGACAATTAATTCCATTTGCTAAAGTTGGTGCAATTATTCCAAATGGTAAGTTTGAAATTAAAAAAGCGAAAATAAGAGGCGAAAAATCATCAGGTATGATATGTGCCGAAGATGAACTTGGACTTAGTGAAGACCATACAGGGATTATGGTTCTAGATGAAAATCTTACAATTGGTGAATCATTATCAAATGCCCTCAAATTAGATGACGTAATTTTGGATATTTCCATCACTCCTAACAGAGCTGATTCTTTAAGTCATATTGGTTTGGCAAGAGATTTGGCTTCTATATTTAACAGAAAAGTAAAATATCCGGGAATTAACTCATCAAGCAATAAAGTTAATAAAAACGAATTCGCAGAAGTTATAGTTGAAAATACTGATGCATGTCCTCGCTATTCGGCTGTCGTACTAAAAGGAATTGAAGTAAAAGAATCCCCAACTTGGTTAAAAGATAAATTAATAAGTGTTGGTCTAAGACCTATAAATAATATTGTAGATGTTACTAATTTTATTTTACACGAAATCGGTCAGCCTTTGCATGCATTCGATTTAAACCAGTTAGCCGGTAAGAAAATTATAGTGAAGAACAACGATGGGGAAACGAAATTTACAACTCTCGATTCAAAAGAAAGGAGCATGCTCCCAACTGACTTGATGATTTGTGATGGTGAAAAACCGGTTGCAATTGCAGGCGTGATGGGTGGTGAAAATTCTGAAGTTACTTTAAAGACTAAAGATATTTTAATTGAAAGCGCTTACTTTAATCCATCTTCTGTTAGAAAAACTTCTAAACATCTTGGTCTTTCTTCGGATTCGTCCTATAGGTTTGAAAGGGGAACTGATCCAAATAAAACTTTAGAAGCAGCTTTAAGAGCAGCTGAACTTATTCAGGAAATTGCTGGCGGTGAGATCATAAATGATGTAATTGATATTTACCCAAGTAAAATTGAACAAAAATCAGTTTCAGTTAGATTTTCAAGAATAAATCAATTGCTGGGATTTAGTATTGAACCTACTGATGTGGAGAGAATTTTATCAGGTTTAGAGTTTGCAATTGTTGGCAAAGATTCCAAACAACTGACTGTTTCTATCCCAACATTCAGACATGACATTGAAAGAGAAATTGACCTTGTCGAAGAGATTATAAGAATTTACGGCTTCGACAGTGTTCCCCAAATTGATAAGATTTCTATACCGCTTAAAAGTAAAATTGATCAAACTATGTTCAACGACTCTATCAGAAATTATTTAACAGCATTGGGGTTCAATGAAGTTATTAGTAATTCATTGATAAGTGATGAAAAAACAATAAATTATGACCATTCAATTAAAGTACTTAATCCTCAAAGTAAAGAGATGACAAATCTGAGAACTTCACTCATTCCAGGTTTGTTAATGAACATTTCACGAAACCTAAATGTAAAAGAAAACAGTCTCAAGTTTTTTGAAATTGGTCAGGTATTTTCATTATTGAATAATGACATTAAATCTTTTGAGGATTTTGAAGAGAAAGAAAACTTGATTATTGCGATTTCCGGTAATAAGCAAGTAAGCGAGTGGTATCAAAATGAATTAATGTTCGATTATTTTGATCTTTCCGGAGTGTTGACAAGTTTAACTGAGAGTTTGGGTGTTGATGACAAAGTCAAAAATGAATACATTGAAATAGAAGGAGACATATTCGAATATTCGGTTATTTCAAAGTTAGATGACAAATCTATTAGTCTTGGAGGAAAGGTAAGCAGTAAATTATTAGATGAATTCGAAATATCAAATGATGTTTATTTGTTTGAGATCAATTTGGATTTATTGAAATTGTATATTGAGAAAGACAATAAATTTATACCACTTTTAAAGTATCCTAAAGTGTACAGAGATTTTGGTTTCATTTTAAACAAGAATATTTCGTATAATGAAGTAGTAAAAACAATAAAAGAATCTAGTAGTAATTTATTGAAAAATGTAAATTTATTTGATATCTTTGAAAGTGAAAGTCTAGGTTCGGACAAAAAAAGCCTAGCGTTTCAATTGGAATATTATGAAGATACCAAAACACTTAGGGAAGAAGAAATTGATAAAGAGTTTTGGAGTACAATTGAAGCTGTTAAAACTAAACTTAAGGGAAAATTAAGAGGTTAACGTGAGCGATACCTCGAAATATGATTTGTTCATGGACGAAATTGATTCATTAGAAAAAATGGTTCAAAAATTCGTTGCTGAAAATCAAGAACTCGAAGAAAAAAAATCAGCCATTAGTGAAAAGGTTGAAAAGTTAGAAAAAGAAAACAAGATATTAGTAACAAAAATTAATGAATTAGAAAAAAAACTTACCAAAGCTGAAGATAAACCTTCATCAAGTGTTGGTAAAACAAATTTAGATTTAGCTGAAAGAGAGAATCTTAAGAATCAAATTGATGATCTAATTGCTAGAATAGATTACCATATTAGTTCGTAGATTAATTGTTCATTATTTATTTAGTTTAAGGAAATTTTAGGTAAAGAATAGACTTAAATGACAGAAAAAAAGAAGCTTAAAGTAAAAATATTTGATAAAGAATTTTCATTGCTAGTAGAAAATCAAGAGATAGCTGCTGAGTTAGCTACGTACGTAAATAAAATTATGGATGAAACTAAAGCCGAACTCAAAGATCAACCGAATGAAACTATAGCTATTATAGCAGCCTTAAATATTGCATACGACTTATCCGTTGAAAAGAATAGATTTAGAGAATTTAGCATTCAAGCAACAGATAAAATTAAAAAGATAAAGCTTCTTCTAGACAAATCTGAAACTGAGTCCATTCCATCATAAATTTTCCGCACTGCCAATTCACAAATGAAAAACTAACAACGTTAAATAGGGTTTCTGACTTACGGCGTGTATTACAGGCCTCAACCCGATTTATCGGGTTCCCATATGGGACCAGTGGAAGTAAAAAGCGTTGGGCGGTTTCCCACATTGTCAAAGGATGAGTTTTTCCATCCCGAATTGGTAGTTGCGGTTTTATTACTGTTTTTATGGAGGTGTTATGGAAATAAATAATCCGTTGTTTTTGGTCCTTATTGCCGTTGTGATTTTTATTGTTGCTTTTTTTGTTGGTTGGTTGGTTAGCTCTAAAGTAGGCAAAAATAAAATTAGTAAGGCTAATGAGATTGCAGAAGGTATTATTTCGGATGCTGAAAAAGAATCGAAAAACTTAAAAAGAGAAAAATTACTCGAAGTAAAAGATGAATGGCTTAAGAAAAAGCAAGAGTCTGATAATGAAGTAAATACCCGCCGACAAAAAATTCAAGTTTATGAGAAGAAAATTGAATCTCGTGAGCTTAATCTTGAAAAAAAATATGAACTAGTAATTGAAAAAGAAAAACAAAACAAAGAAGCCGATAAACAAATTTCAAGAACTCAGGAAATTCTTACCAGAAAATTAGAAGAATCTGAAAAAATATTAGTTGAACAAAATTTACGACTCGAAAAAACTGCAGGTCTAACCAAAGAAGAAGCTAAAAAAATGCTCATGGAAAATATTATTGATAAGGCAAAATCTGATGCTTCTCAGTATGTAAATGAAATTCGGGATAATGCAAAAGCAGAATCTAAAAAAGAAGCTCAAAAAATTGTCGTTCAAGCTATTCAGAGAACTGCCGTTGATCACTCAGTTGAAACAACAGTTTCTGTTGTTCAGATTCAAAGTGATGATATGAAAGGTAGAATTATTGGCAGAGAGGGTAGAAATATTAGAGCATTTGAAGCTGCAACCGGTGTGGATGTAATTGTTGATGATACTCCGGAAGCAGTAATCCTTTCAGCTTTCGATCAGTTTAGAAGAGAGATTGCTAGATTATCACTTGAAAGATTAATTGCCGATGGTAGAATTCACCCTTCAAGAATAGAAGAAGTTGTTAAGAAAGTTGAAGAAGAATTGGATGAAGAAATTCAAAAAGAGGGTGAAAATGTTTTAATCCAATTGGGTATTCACGGTGTTCATAGGGAATTGACTAAATTTGTTGGCAGAATGAAATACAGATCAAGTTACGGTCAGAATTTACTTCAACATAGTATTGAGGTTGCGTATATTACTGGATTTATGGCAGCTGAATTAGGTCTTGATCAAAACTTAGCTAAGCGTGCCGGATTGTTCCATGACGTAGGTAAAACTGTCGATAAGAGCATTGAAGGTCCGCATGCATTACTTGGTGCAGATCTTACAAAGAAATACAAAGAACATTGGGTTGTTGTAAATGCTGCGGGAAGTCATCACGAGGATATTGATATGACACATCCAATATCAGCTTTGGTGCAAGCGGCAGATGCAATCAGCGGAGCAAGACCGGGAGCAAGAAGAGAACCGCTTGAAGGTTATGTAAAAAGACTAGAAAATTTAGAAGGTATTGCAAACACTTTTGATGGTGTTGCTAAAACCTATGCAATTCAAGCCGGGCGTGAAGTTCGTGTTGTAGTTGAACCTGATAAAGCTGATGATAACTTATCTGAAAAATTGGCGGAAGATATTGCACACAAAATACAAGAAGAGATGGAATATCCGGGTCAGATTAAAGTGACTGTAATTAGGGAAGTTAGAAAAATTGCCTACGCAAAATAGATTCTAGTTATACTGTTAATATTAACTTGTATTCATTATGAAAAATTTGGTAATTGGAATAACAGGCGGAATAGGTTCAGGAAAATCAACGGTATCTGATTACTACTTAAATCTTCATCAAAGTGTTCTTAAAGCTGATGATATAGCCAAGAAGGTTATGGTTGAGAATGTAGAAGTAAAGAATAAAATTCTGAATCAGTTTGGTGCTGATTGTTATAATGGAAATAACCTCAACACAAAGATTATTGCTCAAAAAGTTTTTAATAATCCGGAAAATATAAAAAAATTAAATTTAATAGTTCACCCCCCAACAATAGATTACTTAGAGAAAGAAATTGAGGAATTAAAAAATAAACATAGCCTATTATTTGTAGAAGCCGCACTTATATTTGAAGCTAAAATGGAAGATCTTTTCGATTACATTCTTTTAGTTACCGCGGAGGAAAATACAAGATTAAAACGGGTTTTAGAGCGTGATACAGAAACTTTATCAGAAATAAGAAGCAGAATGCTGCATCAGATACCCGAAGACCAGAAAAAAGATAGGTCTGATTTTATTATTGATAACAATTCCACCATTGATGATCTGCATAATAGAGCTTTCTTCTTCTTAAATTTGTTTAAATCAATGATTTAATATCCCTAAAATCTATTATCTTCTAACTATTTCTTGCTTAGGTCTAGACTAACATTTATTTTTCTAGTACTAAAATATTGGAGTTAATGTGAATTTTCTAAATAATGCTATTGTATCCTTTGTAAAACTCCTTCCAAAATCTATTGTTTTCATTTTTGCAAAAAAATACATTTCAGGAACGACTCTTCAAGATGCTGTAAATGTAGTCAAAGATTTAAATTCAAAAGGTATTACGGCAACTCTGGATGTATTGGGAGAAGCTATAACGACAAAAGAAGAGGCAATTGAAGAAAAAAAAGAATGTTTAAGAGTTCTTGATGTTATTGAAGAGAATAAGCTAGATGCTAATCTTTCTATTAAACCAACATCTCTTGGGTTGAGTATTGATTTAAAATTTTTTTATGAAAATATGGTAGAAGTTCTAACAAGAGCAAAAAAGTACAAAAATTTTGTCCGCATCGATATGGAAGATTCTCCATATACTTCTGCTACAATTGAATCATTTAAAAAATTACAAAGTGAATTTGATAATGTAGGTGTTGTACTTCAAGCTTACTTAAGAAGAACTGAGAAAGATGCTGATGAACTTAATAAGACCAAAACTAATTATCGTTTATGTAAAGGGATTTATATTGAACCTGAGAAAATTGCCTTTAAAAATAAACAAGTAGTTAGAGATAATTATTTAAAGATTCTTGAAAAGATGCTAATTGAAGAATGCTACGTTGGAATTGCAACACACGACGATTATTTAATTCAAGGTGCTTACCAAATCATAAAAAAAATGAACTTGTCTAAAGATAAGTATGAATTTCAGATGTTGTACGGCGTAAAGGAAAAAATACGTGATCAAATTGTTAAAGAAGGTCATAAATTAAAGGTTTATGTTCCATACGGTGAAAAATGGTATGCATATTCGATGAGAAGAATGCAAGAAAATCCGGAAATAGCTGGTCATATTGCAAAAAGTGTATTTAAGTTAGGTTAATGATTGTATTAGGAATTGAAAGTTCTTGCGATGAAACATCGGTTGCAATTTTAAATAATAATAAAGTTGAAGCCAATCTTATTGCATCTCAGCATATCCATAAGGAATATGGTGGTGTTATTCCGGAGCTTTCAAGTAGAGCTCACCTTCAGCAAATTTTACCGTTGCTAAAACAAGTACTCAAACAAACCGGACATGAGCTAGATAATATCGATTTGATTGCTGCAACAGCAGGTCCGGGATTAATCGGTGCACTGTTAGTCGGATTAACATTTGGAAAGAGTTTAGCATTATCTTTAAACAAACCCTTTGTTCCTGTAAATCATATTGAAGGGCATATTTTTTCTGGTTTCTTAATGAAAGATAAACCTGAATATCCGTTTCTCTGCTCTGTTGTATCGGGAGGACACACTTTATTACTTGTTGTTAAAAGTGAGTTTGAAATAGTTAAATTGGGAACAACCATTGATGACGCAATTGGAGAAGCATTCGATAAGGTTTCTAAATTAATTGGTCTTGAGTATCCCGGTGGACCATTGATTCAGGAATATGCAAAAAAAGGAGATGACACGAATTTTAATTTTCCAATTGGTAAGAGTAAAAACAAATATGATTTCTCCTTCAGCGGATTAAAAACTTCAGTCTTACGAACTGTCCAGCAAATTATGGATGGAGACAAACTCTCAGAATTACAAATAAATGATATCTCTGCCTCATTTCAAAAAGCTGCAGTAGCTGCTATAACAAACAGAATAAAACTTGCCTTAAATGAATTTGATATTAAAAGCTTATCTTTAGTAGGTGGTGTTGCTGCAAATGAACTTATTAGGAATGAGTTTTTTGAAATTGGCAA
>CAYXXW010000125.1:0-7625 GCA_964469115.1 uncultured Melioribacteraceae bacterium | reverse complement strand
AACGTTATGACAAGCAGTACAAATTTTAAATTTAACCCTGTCTTTAAAATCATTATTTCATTTTACATTAAAAAAATCATTGTCTTCAACTGAATCGGGGATGTACTTATTTTCAAGAAAAACATTTTTAACTTTTCTATTGGTCTTTAGCTCAACTACGATCTCACTATTTCCATTTTTCCATTCCCTTGCTGATTTGGGCACAGATTCAATTGTTCCATCTTCAAAAACAAATATTATTAGCGCCCTTGTTGGAATGTTGCCTATTTTCTTAATTGTAACCTTTACAATATCTTCATCAGTTTCAAAATTAGTAACAGATAGATCAGGATAGCCGTATTCGAAAAACCATGGTTTCCAAAACCAGCTTAAGTCTTCACCGGTTACGTTATCAATTGTATAAAAGAAATCCTGTGGGATTGGATGTTTGCCATTCCATCTATTTATAAATTCTAACATTGACTTTTTAAATAGATCTCTTCCCAACAATTCCATTAATTCATAATACGCAGCTGCGGGTCGGTTATAAAAAACTAATCTCCCATCTGTTTTTACACTATATGATGGAGTAACCAAGGGTAAATCTTTCTCAGTTCCGGCAGCCTTTGCGTAATCTTTAATTCTCTCAGCTCTGTAATTTGATTCCAGTTCATACCTCTCTACAACTTCAGTGGGCAAAAATGTAGCCCAGCCTTCATCCATAAAAGCATATTTTCTCTCATTGGTTCCCATCATAAAAGGGAAATAATTATGGGCTATTTCATGGAATACTAATCCAATATGACTTGCTCTATCGCTTGGAGCTCCATTGTTAGCCATCATCGGGCTTTCCATTCCACCTCCACGCCTTCCGTTGCAATAGCTAGTAGCATGAGAATACGGATAAGGATAACCTGGAATTTCATGCGACAAATATTCAATTGTTGCTCTGGCATATTGCGCACCTTTATCATAATGAATTGTACTGTCCTTGTAAATAACATCCGTAAGTGCTCGCCTTCCAGTAGAGTTATCAACAATTACACTAGCACCATCCCAATTAAAACTCTCACTTGTTGCAAAGGTAAAATCAGTAACATTATCACCTTTAAAGTGCCATTCATTAAAATTGTTATCTGCTGTGACTAGACCCTTTTTATAATCTTCTTGAGTTATAATTCTTATTGTTTCATCCGATACTTTTGCCTCTTCATATTTATTATAAATATCTTCCCGCAAAAGCTCTTTCCCATTTTGAAGTTCGCCGGTAGCCCAAACTACCATTCCGGCAGGAACTTTTAATTTTACATCAAAATTTGAAAAATCATTATAAAACTCTACCGAACCGCTGTATTCAATTCTGTCCCAACCATCAATATCATCATAAACTGCAATTTGAGGATACCAGTAAGCGACATAAAAGTTACCGTCTCCGTAATTTCCCATTCTAATTGGTATTGTTTTAGAAATTTCAAATTCCCAGCCAATTTTTAATTTTGTTATACTGTTAGGTGCTATTTTGTTTTCAGGATAAACAGCAAGATTAGTAGAGCCTCTTCTAATATCATCGCTTCCTCGCGAAATGTCTAATGTATCTCCATTCACTATTATATAATTAAGCTTAACACCATCATTCAATCCGGCTTGTCCAAAATACCAATCACGTACTGCTCCAACTTTATAAATATCTTGATAGAGTCTAATTATAATTTGTCTTAAAGAATCGGGACTGTTATTATAATAAGTAATCTCCTCCTCCCCAATCAAGTAGCTGCTATCGGGTAAAAGCTCCACAGTAATTTTATACTCTGATTTATTTTGCCAATAATTTACCCCCGGTTTTCCATCAAGTGATCTTGTTCCGTTATCAATTGCTTTCTGAATGTTTAACGGAATAAATAAATCTGAAGTTTGCCCTATTAAAGAAATTGTTGCCAGGCTGAATAAATAAATATAAATCACAACTTTTTTCATTTGTAAATTTCCCAAATTATATTTTTAATTTATTGACGTATTATCAACACTTAGTTTATGATCCAAATTAGAAATCTTTATAACTAAATTATAGATCAGTTCTGTCATCCGTATCATTTTATCAAAATTTATCTTTTCAACTGTATCTGTTGATTTATGATAATCTTCGGTCATATAGTCATAAAAGAATGCAATTGGTATTCCTTTAGATTCTAAAATAATAAATTTGCTAACACAATGCTCTGCGTAAAAAACTATTCATTGGCTCAGCGGCATGATAAAATTTCATTAATGTTTGCGGTAAATTTTTACTTGTAATTTTATCGCCGGATAATTCCGTAAAATAATAAAACTGTTTATTTGCAATTAATGGCTGCTGTTCAAAAGTTGTTAGAAATTCTTTGGGAATTCTTTTGTTTGTCTCACCACGAATTGTTTTAAAATTTCTTTTAAAATTTTTATCCTTAAGAAGCTCTTCAAACTCATCTAAATTTGCGGACATAAACTTTCTTACTTTTTCAATTTGATATTTATCTAACTGATATAGACCGCTATAATATCTTAGGTAATCTGCACCAATTTCAATGTAAATGCCCGGATCATCAAAATTCTTTCTCCCACCATTTCCAATAACTGCAGAAACGTGAGTTTTATAAGGTGTTTTATCTTTGCTGAATCTAATATCACGATAAATTCTGAAAATAGCTTCTTTTGGCGTTACCATCAAGTTTTCATCCACCTCATGAATTCTATAAATCATATCCTGCACAAAATATTCAAATGGTATTTTTACAGATTTTTCATATCTTTCTTTGTTTTCTGTAAACCATTCGCGATTATTATTTTCTTTTAACTCCTTAAAGAAATCGGTAAAATCTTTATTAAAATGCGGCATTTTCTAATCTCCCATTCTGGAAAAATTAAAATCAAACATTCGATTTAAGTTTAACAGGATAAATAACATACAACTATTAATATTAGTAAAATAAAGTTATTTCTAAAGAAATTTTAAAAGAAATCCACTTTATTTTTGATAGTGTTTTGGGGAAAATCATTCCATATTTTATAATGTTTTATCTAACAAGACCAATTAATGAAAATGAATCAACAAGTAATTAATAAACTCAATAAATTATCAAAGAAAGAGTTGATTGATGAAAGAGTTGCCTTAAAAAATAACGGTATTTCAAAATCTCACACAGATTCAATAAATATTAAAGAAACTGCTGTGATGATTATTAAACAAAAATATTTGAACCTTTCACTCAAGAAGAGACAGGATACACCCGGAAGTTTGAAGGAACCGGACTTGGATTAACACTGGTAAGAAATTACTGCAAGTTAAATGATGCGGAAATATCTGCTAAAAGTAAAAAGAATAAGGGCTCAACTTTTAGAATAACATTTAAAAAGAAGAGCCCTAATAAAAAGTCTAAAAACTTATAAAAGCTTCCCAAACAAAGTTGCATACATAAATCTGTAAATATCAATGTTTTGGATAGAACCACTCATTAAGTGAGAGTTTAAGCCTTCCGCTCTTGCAATTACAGAACCGCAAACATCGTAGCTTGTAGACCATACTACAACAAATGGCAATTGATTACCAAACCTATCTGGCTTTGCTAAAAATGGCAGAGAACCAGTCCCTTTACTCCCATCGTATAAACTTCCTGTTTTATCTCTCTCCGGAATTGCTTCATTGGGATTTAAGGCTGGGTAGCTTAATATTTCCATTCCTCCTGCTTCACTATCCGCTACAGTAATTAACATTGTGTTTTGGTCCTTTTTCACAAATTTGCTCGCTACACCAATTGCATCATCAGCTCTTTTTAACGCCTCTAACATTCCCTGCGCATTGGTATGATTTCCAAAATTGTCAGTTGCCTCTTCTTCTACCACCAAGAAAAATTGCTTTCCTTTACCATCCAAAAACTTTATCGCCGCATTTGTCATCTCAGCTAATGTTGGTGCTTCCGGATTATAATTCTCCAGTCCCAATTTTTTCTGCTCTTCTTCAGATTCATGATTATAAGTATTGTCAGAGGCAAAAATTCCAAGTACTTTTTCAACATCGGAGGTTAAGTCGTTTAATTCTTTTTTTGTATAAATCACTATGTAACCATTACTTTTAGCCCAATCAATTAAGTTAAGTCCGTCTTCTCTACTTCCTTCTCCAAACTTTCCTTTCACTCCTTTCGGAAGTAAACTTTTTTCACCACCGGCAAAAATTAGATCTGTCCCAGACCGAACAATTTTCATTGCAATCTCATCAGTATTTTTTCGGGCTGTTGAGCTTGCAACAAAAACGCCTGTACCTGGTTCCACAATATGCCCAGAATTTATTATTCCCGTTATAATGCCTTTACTTTTAGCTTCCTGCATAATACTCATCGGTTCACCGGACAGTGCAGTCAAAGGTTCCGTTCCATCCATACCGTATGAATCATATACTACTTTTTTTCCATAGGAATGCATTGTTGCGCCTGCATTTGATGATGGTGTTAAAGAGTTTCTGGTATGCGGCGAATAAATTGCCATATTCGGGAGTTTATCCCAATTTGTTTCTGAATCTGGCCCATAATAAAGCATTCTCATTCCAATCCAATTTGCAAGTGAGGTTCCATCGGGATGAATAAATATTACGTTTCCCTTTTCAATTGTGTCCTCTTTTTTTACTTCATTACAGCTCAAAAGCAAAATTAAACTGAAAAATAAAATCATTTTTTTCATAATCGTCAATCTCCATATTTAAACATTAATTTTTATTTTCAATATCAAATTTATTAAAATCTGTAATCTTTTATTTTAATCAATATATTAGGATTAATAGATTTACAAAAAAGTAATTAAAAATTATGAACGATTTAATGAGAAATTTTGCATTATTAATTTTTCGAGTTTCAATTAGTGCCTTTATGTTATTTGGTCATGGTTTAGGCAAGCTGCAAAAGCTTCTATCCGGGGATGAAATTAAATTTTTAGATCCTTTTGGATTAGGTGCTACGTTTAGTTTTACACTAGCAACTTTTGCAGAATTTGTCGCTTCCGCTTTTATTATTTTGGGATTATTCACTCGCTTTAGTTCACTTTCTCTTATTATTACCATGGCTGCGGCTGCCTTTATTGCTCACGGTGATGATCCGTTTGCCAGGCAAGAAAAGTCTTTAATGTATTTAGCAAGTTACATTCTTTTATTTTTAACAGGACCTGGAAAGTATAGTTTGCAAAATTGGTTTGATAAAAAGATTAGTAAATCAAACAGTATAGTCAAATTTCTTTTGGGATAATAATTTTAGGGTGTTCTTCTATTCTTTAGTTTTAAATAGAGCTTTTTACCTGACCAAATCAACAAAAGCAAAACCAATATTCCAATCATCATCGGAAAGAAAATTGCGAGAACAGAAATACCAACTGATGCGGTTGTTTCTGTTGTTGTAACAACTGGATTCCCAAGTCCCGCTGTAGTTAAAGAGGAAGCTGCACGAGTAATTGTTGTTAAACTTTGAACCAATCCGGCAGCACCTCCACCTGCAATAATTGCAAGCGTCCATTTGTAAATTGGTTCCATTTCAACAATTGATGAAGCCATTACAATTGTTCCGGCAATCACCGCGGTTGGTCCCACTATTGTATCCAACAGATTATCAATAAATGGAATAAAGTAAGCGGCAAGCTCAAAGAGTGATGCTGCAGCAAAAATCAGTAATGCGGGAAAAGTCCCGATCCATTCAAATCCGGAGGAAAGGCTTAAATAGCCACCCATTGAGGCAAGCGACATTATTAGCAAAGGAACAAAAATTCTAAATCCAACTGCAGCAGCCAGACTTACACCTAAAAGTATACTTATTATGGTTTCTAAGTTTATCATCTAGAAATTCTCTTTTTTATTCTTATAAACAATTCTGATTCTGAATTCCCAACATAAGTATTCAGAGATAACATATCCTTCTTGTCATGCCGGTTTATATTTTTTTATAATACCGGTATCTTTAATAATAATACTAATAGATTCCGGCATTTGCTTTGCTCAGCCGGAATGACCAAGACGTAATTTATTAGTATTGGCTCGGTATTACCAAATTAAGATATTAATCAAACAACTTAATTAACTCTCTAGTGCCAAATACAGATTGGTTAGACATATTACTTAAAACAATTATCGTCTTTTTTGTTCCAAGCTGCCTAATAAAATATGAACGGAAACCTTTCCACCATCCGGTGTGATATACAATTTTGTTTGTAGAATCAGATGCGTTTATTCTCCAGCCAAAACCGTAATTATCATGAATGTAAAGTCTATCGTGTGCTGGTTCAAAAGCTTCTTCAAGAATTTCTAATTCGACCGGATCACCACTATATAAAGCTTGATCGAACTTTAACATATCTTCAATTGTTGTATAAATACCTTTATCTCCTACAACACCATTTAGATAAGTATCTTCAGCAACACGTCTTCTGCGTGTATAACCAATTGCAATATTTTCTTTTTCGGTTGGGCGGGCCTTATTATAAACAAATGTATCATTCATTTCTAAAGGTTCAAAAATTTCTTCTTGCATAAAATCTTCAAAAGTTTTACCAGAAATCTTTTCAACTATTGCAGCAAGTATGCAGTAATTTGTATTTATGTAATTATATTTTTTATCGGGCAAGTAATACCGTTGCGGGTGATTTTCAATCATCAAATCAATAACATCCCCATTGGTTATTGGAGCTTGCCGGTCTTTCCATAACTTATCCGCAAAATAAAAATATTCGGGCAATCCGGATTTATGAATCATCAATAATCTAATTGTTACATCTTTATAAGGAAATTTTGGAAAATAATGCTGAACAGAATCTTCGTAGCTAAGTTCCCCCTCTTGTTTAAGGAACATAATTGCATAACTAGTAAAAGGTTTTGTAGCAGAAGCGATCTGGAATTTTGTGTCAATTTTATTTTCTATCTTTTTTCTTACATCTGCATAACCAAAACTGTTTTTGTAAACAACTTGCCCATCTTCGGCAAAAAGAACAGTTCCGTTAAATCCTATTTTTTCGTGTCTTCTTGTAAAGTATTTGTGCAGCTCTTTTGATTTAGCGATATGCTCTTTATTTAACTTAATTTCAACAGTATCTTTAAGAATAACAGCTCTAACAGCTTCAGGTTCAGCCGGATCATTGAACAAAAGTAATATTAGAAGAACAATAGTAATTACACCGAATGAAATTTTATAAAACATTAAACGAAGAAGCTCCCTAAAAAGATAACAGAAAAATTGAAAAGTAATTTATAGATTAAAATTTAAAAACAAAAGAGGGTTTAAATTTAAGAAAAACAACCCGCAATCGTACTTGCGGGTCGAAAAATTAAATTCTATCCCGCAGGGGACGGGAGCATTTCCTTTTTGTCTAAATTAGTTTTAAGATTATTCATACCGTCTTCAAAACTTTTACCGAGAAAACTATCCATCATTAGTCCGTAATATCTTCCAAGCGGATAATCAGCGTCTCCTGTTAAGCTCCAGGTAACTTTTGTATTATTTCCACTTCCTTCAAATTCCCACTCAACTATACCTTCTCCTTGTTGAGGCGAAAGAAAAGCAATGTCAGATTTTATTAAGTCGTAAGGTTTAAGCTCAGTGAAAATCATATGCCCCGAACCAATTATTTCTCCTTCCCAATAATATTTT
>CAYXXW010000124.1:0-7662 GCA_964469115.1 uncultured Melioribacteraceae bacterium | reverse complement strand
TCTAATGACTATCCTGTTATACTAACCGGAGATTTTAATTTTACACAGGATTCGGATGCGTATAATTTTATAATTGAAGATGGGCTTCTTCAGGATTCCTGGTATAAATCAAAATATAATTATGGAACTAATATAACCTTTAATGATTTTGGAAAACCATTAACAAAGCTCGTAAAAATTGATTATATCTTTGTATCGAATAATGTTAATGTAGTTCATCATGCTGTAATTGGGGATAAATTTAATAATTCCTATCCCTCCGATCATATGCCGGTAATTGTTGATGTTGAAATTAATGATTGATTTAAATCATAAATAGTATCCAAAAATAAAATTTGAAGATTAATTTTCTGAAAACAAATAAAAAAAATAATCCCAAATGGTTCTATTTTATTCTTGGCATAATACCAATATTGGTCATTGTCTTATTAGAAGTTATTTTAAGATCATTCCAATATGGAACTGATTATTCAACATTTGTAAAAATTTCAGATGATTATGCAGACTACAAATTTTTTAATCCAAAACTTCCTCAGAAATATTTTGGTAATTCCCCAATCATCCCTTCTGTAATTCCGGATGGCTTTACTAAAGTTAAAAATAAAAATACTTTCAGAATTTTTGCTCTTGGGGGCAGTACAACTGCAGGATTTCCTCACCCACAAAATGGATCATTTCCACGTCTACTTAAAAGATTACTTTTGAAAGAATATCCCGGTGTAAAATTCGAAGTAATTAATCTTGGAATTTCAGCTGTTAACTCAATAACTATAAGAGATATAATTGATGATGTAATAGATGAGGAACCTGATTTAATCATCATTTATGCAGGGCATAATGAATATTATGGTGCACTTGGAGCAGCTTCCAATATAAGTGGATTTTACAATTTGTTTTTTACAAGATTATTGCTTGAATTTAAAGAATTTCGTTTAGTTCAATTGGTTGAGAATAGCTTACAGTTTTTTATTTCTGCTGTTTCGGAAAAATCGGAAGATAAAGGGACTTTAATGAGTGAAATGGCGGGTAATAAACTCATTCCCATTGGAGCTGAAGAATATACTAATGGAATTGAACAATTTGAATCGAATCTTTCTTACATATTATCAGAATGCAAAAATAATAATGTCCCTGCAATGGTTGGTACTCTGGCATCAAATTTATTGCAGGAACCTCTTTGTAAGTTAAGCGGCTGTGATTCATTAACAAGGGAATTTATTAATGAAACTAGAGTTCTAGATGAGAACTCTAGACAGAAACTTTACAACATTAAAGATATGGATGGTCTTCGATTCAGAGCACCAGAAAAAATTAATGAAATAATAAAAGACCTCACACATAAATATGATTACAATCTATTTGATGTACAAAACCTCTTTGAAAATTTTAGCGATTTTGGGATTATCGGTGAAAACTTGATGATGGACCATCTGCACCCAACTTATGATGGTAATTTAATGATTGCTAAATTTTTGCTGAAGTTTGTAAAAGAGAGCAAAATAATTGATTCATTCGAAAAGGAAAAAGGTGATGTTATACAGAGGAATATCGAAAAATATAAATCCTACACAAAATTAGATTCTTCACTTGCCATACTGAGAATAGAATATTTAAAAAACGATTTTCCTTTTGCAACTACCTCTCAAAAGAAACCTATTATTCTTTCAACTTATGAAGATTCATTAGCCTTTGGAATAATAAATAGAAAGTACAGTTGGGAAAATGCACATATAATCTTAGCAAAGAAATATTTGAAAATGGGTGATCTTGAAAATTACACTAATGAGATGAATGTACTTATTGAAGATAAGCCATTTGATAAATATTCTTATTTAGAGACTATCAAATCTTTGGAAAGACTAAAGGAAAAAAGGATTCTTGTTGATATTTTGATCAAATACTTCGAAGATCATCCCAATTTTGAAACTGCCAAAAGACTTGGTGAAATATTTAATTCTTTAAACAATTATAATGCAGCATTTTATTTCTATAATGCATGCCTAAACTATTCACAAAATGATCCAGAAATATATTTCCATTTATCGGCATTATATTATAAAAATAAGGACCTTCCTAATGCTCTCGAAAATATATCCAAATGTTTAGCCATTAGTGCTGATTATCCGAACGCACAAAAAATATATTATACGTTACTAAAAATGTACAAACAAAAATAAACCTACCGTTTGTACATTATTAAAATAATAATACTGTTATCAGGATAATAATAGCTAATTATTTGATTATGTAATATTTGTTTGTTTTTCGCCCATAATTGTAATATCCTCTTTGGCATTATATATGCATTTATATAATATCAAAAAGTAGTGAGACCCTTGAGCCATAATCTAAGCTTTATAGATAATACCTTAATACTACTTTATTTTGTGATCGTACTTTTTATTGGTATTTATGTATCAAAGAATAAAGATAGCAGTGCTAAACAATATTTCTTAGCGGGTAAAAATTTAGGTTGGTTTGCAGTAGGGGCCTCTCTTTTTGCTACAAATATTTCAAGTGAACATTTAATTGGATTAGCAGGGGCAGGTTCAGTACATGGTCTAAGTATTGGACATTTTGAATGGATTGCTGCTATAATTTTATTGTTTTTAGGTTGGTTCTTTGCTCCAATTTTTCTCAAAGCAAATGTATATACTGTACCTCAGTTCTTTGGTAAAAGATTTGACGATAGGGCAAGAATTTACCTTACAATTGTATCTGTTTTTGCTTATTTATTCTTAAAAATTGCCGTTACTTTATTAGCTGGTGGTATGGTCCTGCAAGGAGTATTAGGATGGGATATGTTTACTTCAGCTGTTTTAATTGTACTTCTTACTGGAATTTATACTATAACTGGAGGAATGTATTCAGTTGTATATACACAAATTTTTCAATCTTTTATGATAATAACAGGCGCAGTATTGCTCTCAGTTTTTGGTTTTATTGAAATTGGCGGATTTGCAGGATTAACTGAAAAATTGCCATCCAATTATTTTGATTTCTTTAAACCATTTACTGATTCAAATTTACCTTGGACGGGAATATTATTGGGTGCACCAATTCTGGGTATTTGGTATTGGTGTTCAGATCAGTATATTGTTCAGCGAATTCTTAGTGCCAAAGGTATAAAGGATGCTCGCAGGGGAACAATGCTTGCCTCATTTCTAAAAATATTTCCAGTATTCTTCTTGATATTTCCCGGAATTATTGCTGCAATTCTATATCCAAATTTCAAAGGCGATTCTGCATATGCTATGCTACTTAGTGGAAGCTTGCTTCCAATTGGTATTAAAGGATTGGTGATAGCGGGATTTTTCTCAGCTCTGATGTCATCATTATCAAGTTCTTTTAACAGTACTGCATCATTATTTGCATTAGACATATATAATTTTATAAAACCAAAAGCATCAGAAAATGAAGTTGTTCTTGTCGGAAGACTTTCAACCACGCTATTGGTTATTATTTCTATTTCAATTATTCCATTGCTAAAAATGATTGATACCCATATTTATTTACAGCTTCAAATTTTACAAGCCTATATTGCTCCACCAATTGTTAGTGTTTTTCTACTAGGAATATTCTGGCAAAATGCCTCCAGCAGAGGAGCGATATGGGCTTTACTAATTGGGGGTTCAATAGGATTTTTGAAGATTATCTTAGCTTCTATTGATCCTTCTATTTTTAGCAATTTGTATCTTATTTATGAATTTCATAAAATTAATTATTTGCATTTTGCAATTTTGCTATTTTCATTAAGTTCGTTTATTATTATTTTAGTTTCCACTATAGATAAAGATAAAAAGACACATAAGTCTGAAAACCTTAATGCATCAGAATCAGAAAATTTAATTCAAAATGATGATATAAAAATATCATCTATAACGCATCAGTTAAATCAAGCTGAGCTTAAAAAAAATAAAAAACAAAGTGAAATTATTCACTAATTACAAACTAACATAGGGAGGCACCTATATGAAAAACCTACTATTCACTATTTTATTAACCTTAATTGCTAGCGCTTTGTTTGCACAAGTGCGTGTAATTGACAACTTCGATGTTGAACCAACGGACACATCATACTGGTCGATTGTTAATGCTGACAATTCAACTAACAGTAATATCGTTACCGCTTTTCAATCAGATATTAAACATAGCGGGTCCAATGCAATGCAAGTTGATTGGAGTGTTGAAAGATCTGAAAGTTGGGGCGGATTTACCAAATTAGAGCATTGGAATCCTGATCCTCAGGGTGTTTATGATTTTTCTAGCCATGACTCATTATCATTATGGTATTACGTAAAAGATACTAGTTCCATGGGCGGAGCAGTACACTTAAGATTTCAACTATTTGATGTAAGTGATACTGAAGCTGGTTATGATGTAGATGATACTGGTGTGCTTGAGTTATATTATTCATTTGAATATATACTTCAACAAGAACCAGGCTGGAACGAAATAGTTCTTAAAATGAATCTTGAAGACGACACTCAAGGCGGTGGTCAGTATTGGAATGATAAAGGCTTTACCCAAACTGGATGGTCAGGTATTACTGGCAACGGAATTTTAGATAAGGATAAAATCAAGGGATGGGGAATTGAATTCTCTATTGATGGCAGTAATACCCTTGAAGTATCAACCGGAAGCATAATCTTTGATGATATGACTCTAAAAAGTGTTCTGCCAAAAACTTTTGTTTTCTTTAATGGTTTAAGCAATCCCGCAACAATTACTGAGTTTTTCTCATGGGGCGGTGGTGCTGAAATTGAGGAAGGTGCAGGTGCTGATGGTTTAACAAATGCTGTAAAATGGACTCAAAGTGAAGCTTGGACTGGATTAATTTGGGGATTTGACCCAATTGATATGAATTATTCATGGCCAATAGATACCTTAAAATTCCAGATGAAGGCTGAAGCCGGTGTTGGTAATACACGTGTTCAATTGGAAGATTCAGTAGCTTTAGGTGGAAATGCAAATGAAGGAAGACTTGGATTTAATTTTGATCCAATTGCTGATGGCGAATGGCACGATTATGCATTCCCAATGACCGAGTACTTTACCAATTATTATGATGGCTCTACTGCATTTGATACAAGTGCTGTCATGAGATTACATGTTTTGGCCGAGGGAAGTGGATCAGGTAAAGTTGTTTATTTCGACAATGTCTGGTTAGGCAGATATGAAGCAGATTTAATAGCCCCGGAAGCACCACTAGACATTCAGGGTATACCTGCTACATATTCAAATCTTGTTGCTTGGACTGATGTTCCTGGTGAAGAAGGTGAATCTTATGCTGTTTATTACGGAACTGAACCTATTACTGAAATTACAGAAATGACCGAAGAAGTAGCATCTAATATTGCAGAAGGTGTGCAATCAACGGAGCATATTTTAAGATATCCTGTTACTGATAATGAAGTTACTTACTATTATGCAGTTGTTTGCCAAGATGCTGCAGGAAATAAGAGTGTTGTTTCTGCTTCAAGTGGTGCTACATCTAATACTGCCAAAGGTGTAACTACTGTTCATTTAGGAACACCTGCCGGATTTGCTGCTGATGGTAGTTTGGATGATTGGGCTGGTATCACACCTTTTAGAATGTTCGTTTCAGAAGGAACTGGGTTCCTCGGTGGTGATCAAAAGACTCATGATGGTGATCAAGACATGTCCGCAGAGGTTTATGTTGCAGTTGATAATGACAATATGTACCTAGCTTTTGATATTGAAGATGATATTATCAACACTGATGATAGTTATAGTACATGGTTACGAGATTCACCTGACTTTTTCATTGGTCTTTATGATTGGAGAGGAGCTACACATAATGCTTATCAAAGAGGAGCTCAACCCGATTATCACTTCAGATTTAATAGACCTGTTGGTTTTTCAGATAATCCTGGTGGACTAGGAGCTGGTACTCTATTTGATGCAGATTCTTCAGATGATTATGCTTGGGTGGAAGATTTCCCAACTGGCTATACTGTAGAATGTAAAATTCCGCTTACCAAATTAGCTGAAATTGGTGAAGATGAATTATTCGTTCCTAAAGAAGGTATGAGAGTAAAAATAGACGTTGCAATAAATGATGCTGATGGCACTACAAGAGAAGCTTTATTAACATTATCTCCACAAAATGAAGATCAATCATGGTCAACAGTATCTAGATGGACTTATACATGGATTGGATCATCACCAGTTGATGTTGAAGAAGAAAGAACAGTACCATTAAGATATGAGCTTTCTCAAAACTATCCAAATCCATTTAACCCAACTACACAAATTACATTTAGTGTATTAAACAAAAGTAATGTTTCACTCAAGGTGTTCAACATTCTTGGTCAAGAAGTTAAAACACTTGTAAATGAAGTGAAAGTTCCTGGCATCTATAATGTTAATTTTGATGCTTCAGATTTAACAACAGGCATGTACATTTATCAAATACAAGCCGGTTCTTTTGTCTCATCAAAGAAAATGATGCTTATTAAGTAGTAAAATCTATAATTTTTTGGGGATTGGTAATTTATCAATCCCCAAAAATTTAGATTCAAAAATTTACACTAACGTTCCGAGGAGGAAATGAAATTATTTAAAATTTTACCAATAAAAAATATTTTCCTTCTAACAGGACTGGTCCTCCTTCAAATTAATCTATTTGCAGGACAAACAGGTAAGATAGCAGGAACAATTACAGATAAAGATTTAGGAGATGCTGTAATAGGGGCTAACATTATTGTTGATGGTACATTCTTTGGTGCTGCTGCAGACATTGATGGTTATTATTACATTAATAACATTCCCCCTGGAACCTATACACTTACTATTAGTGCTGTTGGATATAACAAAACAAAAGTAGAAAATGTTGTTGTAAAAATTGATTTAACAACGGATATTTCAATTGAACTTAGCTCGGAAGCGATTGATATTGGAGGAGAAGTTGTTGTAACGGCAACTCGTCCGCTTGTTACTAATGATTTAACATCAACATCAGTAACCATTTCATCTGAGGATCTTTCAATGATGCCCGTTGAAGATATAAGTGCCGTTGTAAATCTTCAGGCAGGAGTGATGGATGGGCATTTTAGAGGTGGGCGTCAGGGAGAAGTTGGATATTTAATAGATGGTGTTCCTGTTACAGATGCTTTTAATGGCAGCTTATCTGTAAATGTTGAAAATAATGCAATTAGGGAAGTAGAGATTATCAGTGGAACCTTTAACGCTGAATATGGTCAAGCTATGTCAGGTATCGTAAACATAGTTACCAAGGAAGGAAGTGCTAATTACGAAGGAAGTGCTTCTATTTATTTCGGGACCCATTTTACAAATGATAAAAAGTTATTTTACGAAATAGATAATTTCGGTTCAAATAATTCAACAGATTTTCAGTTCAACCTTGGTGGTCCAACACCAATTAGTAATAAATTAAATTTCTTTATTTCCGGAAGATATTTTAATGATGATGGATATCTATTTGGACAAAGAATTTATAATAATAATGATGATGTGCCACTAGTATTTTTGAATCAGAATAATGAACTCCAATTGATTCACAGAAATACAGGTGACGGAGAATATGTTTCGATGAATCCGGAACAGAAGTTGTCTTTGCACGGAAAGTTGTCATATTATATGCCAACCTTAAAATTTACTTATTCACTATTCTGGGAT
>CAYXXW010000123.1:0-7745 GCA_964469115.1 uncultured Melioribacteraceae bacterium | reverse complement strand
CTGTTATGTGGATTAGAATAATATTAGTATCCGGCTTTGATTCACCTTTAATTGAGTAAAATGATTTTTCTAGATTTGAATTGAAAAAGTCCGATATACTAGGAAATGCGAATAAAAAAATTGAGACAAATATTCCAATTAGCAATGTAATAATTTTCTTTTCTGACATTAATTATTTAAACCAATGTTAATGTGGTTAATTGAAACATTTAAAATCCAATGAAAATTTTCTGCTGGGATGAGTAATATTACATCCACAATTCACAAACTTTTTTATTATTAACTTTACAAAAGTAATTTAACAAATTTGAATTTAATTTTATCTAAAAAAGAGGTTGTTGTGGAATTCTTAGTTAATGGATTAAAGGTTTTTACAAGGGGAAATAAAAACAATTTACCAATTATTTTCGTTCACGGATTTCCTTATGATCATACAATGTGGGATTTTCAGATCGAAGAATTAAGTAAAGAATATTTTTGTGTAACCTATGATATTAGGGGATTAGGTGAGAGCTATATTGGAGATGGACAATATACAATGGAGGCTTATGCTTGGGATTTATTTTCAATAATGGATGAGCTGCATATTGAAAAACCTATTCTTTGTGGACTTTCGATGGGTGGCTACATAGCGCTAAGAGCAGTAGAAAAAGAACAAAATAGATTTGCTGGATTAATTTTGTGTGACACCAGGTCTGAGGCTGATGATAATAATGGTAAAATAAAGCGGTCTAATGCAATTGATAAAATTAGTGTGCAAGGAGTTGAAGCTTTTGTAAATGATTTTGTACCAAATTGTTTTCATCCTAGAACTCCAAAAAGATTAGCAGAAATGTATAATCAAATATTTTATACTGCGAAAAATCAAAATTCTGTTGGAGTAAAAGGTGCGCTAATAGCTATGTTGAGCAGAAGAGATACTACAGATTCATTAAAGCAAATTAAGATCCCTACTCTTGTTTTAGTAGGGGCTGAAGATGCGTTGACTCCGCCAAAAGTTATGAAGAAAATTTCTAAGAATATTAAGAAGTCAAAGTTTTATGTTGTGCCAAAAGCTGGTCACATGACACCATTAGAAAATCCGGATTTTGTAAATATAAAGATTAAGAAGTTTATTGAAAAGAATTTTAAGAATGGTGTATAAGATATTCTGATAGTCGCGGTTGCCAACTCCAATAATTGCAATTTGGACAAACCGGCAGCTCTTTTTCTTTTTTATCTAAATGAATCTTTCTCAAATTTTGTTGCAAACTACCTTGCCAAATATCTTTAATATGATCGCTATTGGCATCCCCTGTTAATAACTTCTGCTGCCAATCCATGCAGCATGCAGAAGCTTTACCATCAGAATTAATAAACGTTGATTCCCATAGTGAATAGCATGGATAACGCTTAATCTTTTTATTATTGTCCTCAAAAACACCCCAAGTTAATTGTTCCCAAACCTGAAGTTCGACATCAAAATCTGACCAATATTTTTTGAATGTTTTTAACTCATCTTGCATTTTAATAAATTGGGGAAGTTTAATAATCTGCACCAAAACCTTTGGTTTCCAAGAGGATTGTGCTCTTATTTTAAGAAAATATTTTATGTTATCAATTACTTTATTAAAATTATTACCTCTTACTTTTTGGTAAAATTCTTCTGTAGCTGCACCAATACTAAAATTTAACACATCAATTTTATTTTCTAGAATTGCTTCAGCAATCTTAGGCTTAAGTGGGTGAGCATTTGTTGTGATGTAAACTGTATGCTTGTTATTCCTTTTTACTCTTTGTAAAATTTCCAAAATTTTAGGATGAAGCAGCGGTTCACCATCTTTGTGCAGTGCAATAGACCTCTTTCCGTATTGATCAATTTCATCCATTAGTTTATTGAAAAGATCAATATCCATTATTCCAAATTTTCTCACTTCATCTTTAAATTCTTTTAGATGCGGGGGGCAATGAATACATGATAAATTACATACACTTGCAATTTCAAGACTTATCAATTCGGGAAATTCGATGTCAGGATTTGGAACTTTCCCAGCAATTCTTTTATATTGAAAAAATAACTCACGACCCAAATTACTTGATCGCAAATTTTCTGATATAATTTTCTTTAATTCCATCTTATTCACAATTAGTGAAAAGTAACAGAGTGGGAAACATATTCCCCATCTTCATAAATAAATTTAGCACTAAAGCATTTGTCTTCAAATAACCAAGGGATGAAGATCTTGTCTCCATCCCATAAATTTAGGTCAGTCAACTTTTCATTTGCTATCCATTCTAAATGACCTTCAGGTGAATCGATTAAATTACCCTCAAATTTATTAAAGACAAAAACCCAAACATACCAATCATCAACTCCATCGAACATGGGGAATGTAATTAAACCTTTCATGTCGGGATCCTTAACTTTTAAGCCTGCTTCTTCCCTAACTTCACGGACTGCACATTCTTCAGGAGTTTCGCCTTGTTCCAATTTTCCGCCAAGCCCGTTCCATTTCCCTTCGTGGTAATCATTTTCTTTTTTATTGCGATAAAGCATTAAAGTCTTATTTCCATCCATAACGTAACAAAGAGTTGCTAATTTCATATTCTTTTTTCATTTATCATTATTCAATAAGTTTTTATAATATAAAATAAATAATTGGAATTTCGATTGAGGTATTCAAAAATAAGAAACTCAAGTTTGGTTTATTTTATATTTAACTCAACCCTTTATCATTCATTAAATAATTTTTAACGTAATCTTCAACTCCATCTTCAAGCGAAGTAATTTTAGTTTTGTACCCGGTTTTTTTAATTTTGCCAATCTTTGCTTCTGTGAAATATTGATACTTTCCCTTTAACTCCTCCGGCATTTCAATGAATTCTATATTAGGTTCTATATCCATCGCAGTAAAAATTGATTCTACAAGATCAACCCAAGTTCTCGCTTTTCCAGTTCCAATGTTGTAAAGCCCATTTTTATCTCTTTTTTGTAAAAAGTGAAGAGTCATATCAACAGCATCTTTGATGTAAATAAAATCACGTTTCTGTTTCCCGTCCTTATAATTTTCATTGTAAGACTTGAACAATTTTACTTTTCCGGTTTCTTTGATTTGTCCGTAAGCTTTATGTACAACACTTCTCATTTCACCTTTGTGATATTCGTTAGGTCCAAAAACATTGAAGTACTTTAATCCGACTATCTCATCAAGAATCTCTTCTCTCTTTGCCCACAGATCAAACATGTGCTTAGAGTAGCCGTACATATTTAAAGGTTGTAATGAATTTAATTTTTGTTCATCATCTACATAACCATTTACACCATCACCATAAGTTGCTGCACTGGAAGCATAAATAAATCGTGCATCCTTTTCTAAACAATATGCACAAAGTGTCTGCGAATATTTATAATTATTGTAAAGCAAATAATCCGCATCTTTCTCAGTTGTAGAAGAACAGGCGCCCAAATGCAAAATAGCTTCTACTTCAAATGGAAGTGAATCTTCAGCAACCAAATCAATAAATTCATCTTTGTGATAAATATCGGAATATCTTAATCCCACTAAATTTTTCCACTTCTCACTTTCGCCCAGCCTATCAACAATTACTATGTTATCAGTTCCTAGTTCGTTCAATCTCCATACCAACGCGCTGCCAATAAAGCCGGCTCCTCCGGTTACTACTATCATATTTGCTCCTAAGCTTTTATGCCTATTAAATATTTACATTCAAATTTAATTATATTATATCGATATATAAAATTAGTTTGATAAAATTGTTGAACTAAGTTTCTCTTTTTGAATGGTTCTAACTAAAAATAATTTGAAAGAAATAAAGATATGTTAATTAAAGAAATAACTGAAATACTCCAATCCAGAATTTTAATACTAGATGGTGCAATGGGCAGCTTGATCCAAAAGCATAATCTGGGTGAGGAAGACTTTAAAGGTGAACAGTTTAAAAATCACTCTTATTCACTTAAAGGCAATAATGATTTACTTTCATTAACTCAACCGGAAATAATAAAAAATATTCATAAAGCTTACCTTGAAGCTGGAGCAGACATAATTGAAACAAATACATTCAGTGCAACATCAATTGCTCAAAAAGATTACGGAACTGAAGATTCGGTTTATGAAATTAATTTTCAATCGGCAAGAATAGCAAAAGAAGCAGCTTCAGAATTTACCAAACTGAATTCCAGTAAACCCAGATTTGTTGCAGGTGCACTAGGACCTACAAATAAAACTTTATCAATGTCTTCCAATGTTGAAGATCCAGGGGCAAGAGCACTGACTTTTGATGAGATGAAAAACTCATATTATGATCAAGTTAGAGGTCTAGTAGATGGGGGTGCCGATATTTTATTAGTTGAAACGATAACTGATACTCTAAATGCTAAATCGGCTCTGTTTGCAATTCAGCAATATTTTAACGAAAAGAATATTGTATTACCTATAATGATTTCCGGCACTATTGTTGACCAAAGCGGGAGAACACTCTCCGGACAAACTTTTGAAGCATTCTACCATTCAATTGCTCATACACCAAATTTATTAAGTGTTGGTTTAAATTGCTCTCTAGGTCCGACACAAATGCGTCCATTCATTGAAGATATTTCAAATTTAGCAAGCTGTTTTGTAAGTATCTATCCAAATGCAGGTTTGCCTAATGAATTTGGGGCTTACGATGAAACTCCTGAACAAATGTTTAATGTTTTATCTGAATATGCAAAAAACGGTACTTTTAATATTGTTGGCGGGTGCTGTGGAACGACACCGGAACATATTAAATCTTTTACCGAAATAGGCAAATTGTTTAAACCAAGAAAACCAAAAGTGAAAAGTAAACTTCTATCATTAAGCGGATTAGAACCATTAGTAGTAAGACCCGACTCAAATTTTATAAATATTGGTGAACGTACTAATGTAATGGGCTCCAAAAAGTTTGCACGTTTGATAAAAGAAGAAAACTATGCCGAAGCACTTTCTGTTGCACGAGAGCAAGTTGATAATGGAGCACAAATTATTGATATCAATATGGATGATGCAATGATTGAGGCTGAAACGGCAATCACTAAGTTTCTCAATCTTATTGCATCTGAACCGGATATTGCAAAAGTACCAATTATGCTTGATTCTTCGAAGTGGACAGTACTTGAAGCAGGGTTAAAATGTCTGCAAGGCAAAGGAATTGTTAACTCAATTAGTCTTAAAGAGGGTAAAGAAGTTTTTAAAGATCATGCAAGAAAAATACTAAACTATGGTGCAGCAACTATAGTAATGGCTTTTGATGAAAAAGGACAAGCTGATACTTTTAAAAAGAAAATAGAAATTTGTGAGCGTGCTTACAAAATTTTGACTGAAGAAGTTGGATTTCCAGCAGAAGATATAATATTCGATCCTAACATATTTGCAATTGCAACCGGAATTGAAGAACACAATAATTACGCAGTTGATTTTATTAATGCGACAAAGTGGATAAAAGAAAATCTGCCAAATGCTAAAGTTTCAGGTGGAGTTAGTAACGTATCATTTTCGTATCGAGGCAATAATCCGGTAAGGGAAGCAATGCACTCTGCATTCCTTTATCACGCAATAAAAGCCGGAATGGATATGGGAATTGTAAACGCTGGACAGCTTGAAATTTATGAAGAAATTCCCAAAGAATTTTTAGAAAAAGTTGAAGATGTTATATTAAATAGAAGAAAAGACGCAACTGAGAGGTTAACTGAGTTTGCTGAAACAATACAAAGCAAAGGTAAAAAAGAAGTAAAAGCAGAAGAATGGAGAAGTAAACCGGTAGTTGAAAGATTAATCCACTCGCTGGTAAAGGGAATTGACCAATTTATTTTTGAGGATGTTGAAGAAGCTCGAAAAGTAATTTCTTCTCCAATCGAAGTTATTGAAGGCCCTTTAATGGATGGAATGAATAAAGTTGGGGATTTATTCGGTTCCGGAAAAATGTTTTTGCCTCAAGTTGTAAAGAGTGCAAGAGTGATGAAAAAAGCAGTCGCGATTCTAACTCCATATATCGAAGCAGATCAGAAAGCAGGTGAGGTTAAAAAAGCCGGTAAGATACTGCTGGCAACTGTAAAAGGAGATGTTCATGATATTGGGAAAAATATTGTTGGAGTTGTTTTAAGCTGCAACAATTATAAAATTATTGATCTTGGAGTTATGGTTCCTTCTGAAAAAATATTAAGTAAGGCAAGAGATGAAAATGTTGATATGATTGGATTGAGTGGATTGATAACTCCCTCACTTGAAGAAATGGTTCACGTTGCAAAAGAAATGGAACGGGAAAAGTTTACTATTCCTTTATTGATTGGTGGTGCTACAACTTCTAAAGTTCACACAGCAGTTAAGATTGATGAAAATTATTCAGAAGCTGTGGTTCACGTGCATGATGCATCTAAAGCTGTAACGGTTGCTGGGAAATTGTTTAACAAATCCAATAAAAAAGATTTTATGGATGATATCTCTCTTGAATATAGTAATATGAGAGAAAATCATTTTAAGAAACATTCTGCCAAAAATTATATCTCAATTGATGAAGCAAGAAAAAATAGATTAGAGGTTGGGTGGGGAAGACAATCCATTATTAAGCCCAATTTTATTGGGATGAATAAACTAAATGATTTTTCATTACAAGAAATTCAAGAATATATCGATTGGACCCCTTTCTTTATTGCATGGGAAATGAAAGGAAAGTATCCAACAATTTTTGAAAATGATAAATATGGTGCTGAAGCAAAAAAACTTTTTGATGATGCTCAAGTTATTCTTCAAAAAATTATTAATGAGAAATTGCTTACTGCTAATGCTGTTTACGGAATATTCCCGGCTAATAGTATTAATGATGATATTGAACTTTATGAGAATGAGACGAGGGGAAATATAAAATCTATATTCCATACACTAAGGCAGCAAGCGGACAAATCTTCTAATTTGGCTTTAGCTGATTTTATTGCTCCAAAGAAAAGTGGATTAAATGATTACATTGGAGCTTTCGCTATAACAACGGGAATTGGATCAAAAGAATTAGTTAAAAAATATGAAAATAATCATGATGACTATAATGCAATTATGGTTAAGGCAATTGCTGATCGCTTAGCCGAGGCTTTTACAGAACTGCTTCATGAAAAAATTAGAAAAGAAATTTGGGGTTATGCTTCTGAAGAAAATTTGGAGAATACAGAACTTATTTCAGAAACATATCAAGGCATTCGTCCCGCTCCGGGTTACCCTGCCCAACCGGATCATACTGAAAAAGTAGAATTATTTAAATTACTTGATGCTGAGAAAGCAACAGGAATTACTTTAACTGAAAGTTTAGCAATGGATCCGCCAGCATCTGTTTGTGGATTATATTTTGCTAATCCAAATTCAAAATATTTTAATGTCGGCAAAATAAGTAAAGATCAGGTTGAAGATTATACTAGACGTAAAAATATGACAATAAAAGAAACAGAAAAATGGCTCTCACCAAATCTCAATTATTAATTTGTTGAGGAGGAAATGAAGAGAATAGCACTTTTATTTATATTGATAATTACGCTTTCACTCTCCACTAAAGCTGAAACAGCCGAAGAACAACATCAGTATTTGGTTTCTAATTATTCTAAACAAGAAGTTAAAATTGAAATGCGAGATGGTAAAAAATTATTTACTGCCATCTATCAGCCAAATAACAAATCAGAACTCAGCCCTATAATAATTTGGCGAACTCCATATAGCTGTTCCCCCTACGGAGAAGATAAATTC
>CAYXXW010000122.1:0-7763 GCA_964469115.1 uncultured Melioribacteraceae bacterium | reverse complement strand
TTTGCTCTTTCAAAAGCGGCAGGTTCTTGAACTGCTTTCTGACTCATACTACCCTGCATCATTTCAATTGAATCGTATTCGTTTTCTTCCATCCATTGCTCCAAACTTCTTAGCATTTCAGAAATTCTGCCAATTCCATTCATTAGTAATTCAGAACAAACCATAGCAACATCACCGCCGGCCATCATTACTTTTAATACATCTTCGTAACTGTGTATACCGCTTGTTGCTGCCATACTGGATTTAATATGACTATATAAAATCGCAATCCAGCGCAATGGAAGTCTCATTTCCCAATTTGTGCTTAAAACTAGGTTAGGAACTACTTCAAGTTTTTCCAAATCAAAATCCGGCTGATAGAATCTGTTGAACATTACCAAAGCATCAGCACCGGCTGCATCTAATTTACGAGCCATATTAGACATAGATGAAAAGAAAGGACTTAATTTAATAGCAACCGGAATATTGAGCTGCTCCTTAATAGAAGTTAATGTATCTACATACATATTTTCAATTTCAGCGCCGGTTAAATTTACATTTGTAGGAATGTAATAAACATTAAGTTCAAGTGCATCAGCACCTGCTTGTTCAATATTTTTAGCATATTTAACCCAACCGCCGCTGCTTACTCCGTTCAAGCTTCCAATAATAGGAATGTCAGTTGCTTTTTTAAGATTGGCAATATGATCTAAATATTCGTAAGGTCCCATGTTGTAATCATCTTGCTCAGGGAAATATGAAGTAGCTTCAGCAAAACTTTCAGCACCGTAAGATAAATAGTGATCAAGTTCCCCTGACTCATGAGTAATCTGTTCTTCAAACAATGAATAAACTACAATCGCTGATGCACCGGCATCTTCCATTGCTTTTACTGAACCAACTGTTTGTGATAATGGTGAGGCTGAAGGGACAATGGGATTCTTTAGTTTAAGTCCCATATATTTTGTTGATAAATCCATTTTTACTCCAAAATTTTATTTAATAATGAAGCCGCTGAAATTTCAGCGGCAATAAATTATACTTTTTCTTTAGCATCTGAATAATCCATAGCAGCAAGTTGAGTATAGAGACTCCACTTTTTGTTAACTTCTGCTTGAGCAAGACCTAATAAATATTTCGATCTTACCGGATCTATTTTTTGTAGCATTTTATATCGAGTTTCAGTATAAATGTATTCATCTAGTCTTATAGATGGTGCTTTAGATTCAAGTTTTAATGGATTCTTACCTTCCTTAACATTATCCGGATTGTATCTATATAATGGCCAATGACCAGAATTAACAGCAAGTTTTTGATGTTCCATACCTTTTGCTAAATCATAACCATGAGCAATACAATGACTGTAAGCAATAATTATTGAAGGACCATCATATGCTTCAGCTTCTAAAATTGCTCTAAGAGTTTGAGTGTCATTTGCTCCCATAGCTATTTGAGCAACATAAACATTTCCATATCCCATTGCCATCATTCCAAGATCTTTTTTAGGATTGGGTCTACCGGCTGCGGCAAATTTAGCAACAGCTCCTAATCCGGTTGCTTTAGACATTTGACCACCGGTATTAGAGTAAACCTCTGTATCAAGAACAAGGATATTAACATTTTTACCTTGAGCAATTACATGATCCAATCCTCCGTAGCCAATATCATAAGCCCAACCGTCACCTCCCATAATCCATACAGATTTTTTAACTAGATAATCTGCAATTATTAAGAGGTTTTTAGCTTCATCAGAATCAAGTGACTTAATTTTTTCTTTTAATTGTGCAACTCTTTCTCTTTGCTCATAAATATCAGCTTCCGATTTTTGTTCGGCATTTAGAATTGAATTAACCAATTCAGAGCCTACTTCATTTTCTAAACCTTTTAATAATTCTTCAGCGTATTCTTTTTGTTTATCAATTGAAAGTCTCATACCAAAACCAAATTCGGCGTTATCTTCAAATAAAGAGTTTGACCAAGCAGGTCCTTTTCCTTCATGATTAACTGCCCATGGTGTTGTTGGCAAGTTTCCACCGTAAATTGATGAACAACCGGTTGCGTTGGCAATAATTGTTCTATCACCAAATAATTGAGATACCAACTTAACATAAGGAGTTTCACCGCAACCGGAGCATGCTCCAGAATATTCAAATAATGGCTGTAATAATTGACTACCTTTTATTGATCCAACATTAACTTTAGCTCTGTCGAATTCCGGAATATTCAAGAAATAGTCGTAGTTGACCTTTTCTTTTTCTCTTAGCGGAATTTGAGGAACCATGTTAATAGCTTTTAAGCCAGTTTCACGTTTGTTTTTAGCCGGACAAACTTCAACACAAAGCGAACAACCAGTACAATCTTCTACAGCAACTTGAATTGTGTAGGCTAGACCATCATATTCTTTGCCTCTTGCATCTGTGTGTTTGAATGTTTCGGGAGCGTTAGAAGTAAGTGATTGATCGTAAGCTTTAATTCTAATTGCAGCATGCGGACAAACCATTGCACACTTACCGCACTGGATGCAAACTTCTGTATCCCATTCCGGTACTTCCAAAGCGATATTTCTCTTTTCCCATTGTGTTGTTGCTGATGGGAATGTGCCATCAATTGGCATTTGACTTACAGCAACATCATCTCCTTTCCCTTTCATCATCATTGCAAGCGTATTCTTTACATAATCGGGAGCGTTGTCAGATACTATCGGAGGTAATGTAATATGGCTTGTTATTTCACTTGGATAATCTAATTGATGTAAATTCTCTAATGTTCCGTCAACGGCTTCAAAGTTTTTCTTAACTATTATTTCACCTTTACTGCCATAAGTTTTCTTAATTGCATTTTTAATTTGTGCAATTGCTTCATCTTTTGGCAATACACCGGAAATTGCGAAGAAGCATGTCTGCATTATTGTATTAATTCTTGCGCCCATTCCGGTCTTTTTAGCAACTGAATAAGCATCAATTACATAGAAATTTAATTTCTTTTCTATAATTTGTCCTTGCAAGCGTTTTGGTAATTTATCCCAAACTTCTTCTAGCGGATAAGGACTATTTAATAAGAATGTTCCACCTTCAACAATTTTTTCAAGTACATCAAAGTTTTCCAATAAATTGAATTGATGACATGCAATAAAATTAGATGATTGGATAAGATATGTTGAATGAATTTCATTTTTACCGAATCTTAAATGAGATATTGTAGTTGATCCCGATTTCTTTGAATCGTAAACAAAATAACCTTGAGCATAATTATCAGTTTCTTCACCAATAATTTTAATTGAGTTTTTGTTAGCACCAACAGTTCCATCGGCACCTAAACCATAAAACATTGCTCTTACAACATCATCACCTTCAGTAACAAATGAAGGATCAAATTCTAAACTGGTATGGGTTACATCGTCATTAATACCAATTGTAAAATGATTTTTAGGATTATCTTTCTTCAATTCGTCAAATACACCTTTTACCATTGCAGAAGTAAATTCTTTTGATGATAAACCATATCTTCCACCAACAACTTTAGGTAATTTGCTGAACTTAGGATTTTCTGAATCCATATTTTCATTCAGTGCTGTGATGACATCTTGATAAAGAGGTTCACCAATTGATCCCGGTTCTTTTGTTCTATCTAATACTACAATTTTTTCAACAGTATCTGGAAGGGCATTCATAAATTGTTCAACACCAAAAGGTCTGTACAATCTTACTTTTAGTATTCCGACTTTTTCTTCCATTCTTGAGGTCATATATTTAATTGCCTCAAGCGCAGCTTCCCCGCCGGAACCCATAATCACTATTACACGTTTTGCATCAGGAGCACCAAAATAATCAAACAAGTGATATTGACGACCAGTAATTTCTGCAAATTTATCCATAGCGTTTTGTACAACATCAGGACAAGCGTCATAAAATTTATTAACTGCTTCTCTACCTTGGAAATAAACATCAGGATTTTGAGCAGTTCCTCTTATGAATGGGTTATCAGGCGTTAGGGCACGTTTTCTATGCTGCCTAACATATTCATCATCAATCATTGCTTTAATATCTTGAGGAGTGATTTGCTCAATTTTATTTACTTCGTGCGAAGATCTAAAACCATCGAAGAAATGAACAAATGGAATTCTTGATTCTAAAGTCGACTTGTGAGAAATTGCTGCCATATCCATAACTTCTTGAATTGAACTTGAAGCTAATAACCCCCAACCGGTTTGTCTTGTTGCCATAACATCACTATGATCACCAAAAATTGATAATGCCGATGCTGCAATTGAACGAGCAGAAACATGAAAAACTGTAGGTGTCAATTCACCTGCAATTTTATACATGTTGGGAATCATTAGTAATAAACCCTGAGAAGCAGTAAATGTAGTTGTTAATGCTCCACTCTGAAGGGAACCGTGCACAGCTCCAGAAGCTCCGCCTTCACTTTGAAGTTCTGATACATGAGGTACTGTACCCCAAATATTCTTTATACCTTTTGCTGCCCATTCATCAGACATTTCACCCATACCTGATGAAGGAGTAATTGGGTATATAGCAATAACTTCACTATTATGATAAGCTACATATGCCGCAGCTTCATTTCCATCGATAGTTATTTTTTTTCTTTCCATTTTGTTCCTTTTATCTATGTTTTATTTTAGATTCTAAAATGATATCTAATAATTCTTTCTAAAATTGTACCAATAGTTAATGCTTAAAAATCACTCAAATTGATACAAATCACCATTTTTATCTCTTATTTTTTAGAAAATAGTATAATCGGCTCTTATTTTTAAGAATACATCTACTCTTAATATTACGCTTAAGAGACTTTTTTATCTAATTATTGCAAAAATAATAATTTATTTCTTCATATTTCATCTTTATTAAAAGTTTTTATCTCTTTATCAGGCTGAACTAATTCTTTGTGCGTATTTCTTTTTTCCCCTTCAAGATTAAAATCATCTTTTGCAATCGTATTTAGTGTATCTCTCAAAACCCCAAGTGATCTCTGACTAAGCAAGTCAATTTTTATCAGTCCCATATCTTCAATCGGGTACATATCCGGCTGAGTAATTATTAATCCCAACCCTTTATTTTTTGCATATTCCAAGGCTACATAATTAGTAATTGGCTTTTCTGTGATAATAATTCCCCCGGGATGTATACTTAAATGCCTTGGAAAGCCGGAAAGTTGGGATGCAATTTTTATTATTGATTTCCATGGTTCATCTGAAAAGTTTAATGATTTTGATTCAGGGAATTTTTCTGCCAGGCGAGGTAAATTTTTAGCACTTGTCCAAGGAATAAGTTTGCTGAATTTGGATATTTCCTGCTCCGAAATTCCGAAAACTTTAGCTGTTTCTCTAAAAGCCGATCTTGCACGAAAAGTTACAGTTGTGGAAATCATTGCAACATTGCTGTAACCATATTTTTCAAAAACATAACGAACTATTTCGTCTCTCTCCTTCCAAGAAAAATCTAGGTCTACATCCGGAGGAGATGTTCTTCCCCGATTTAGAAATCTTTCAAAATATAAATTATGCTCAATTGGGTCAACTTGTGTAAAATCCAAACAATAAGAGACTAAACTATTAGCAGCCGAGCCTCTTCCTATTGTCATCATTCCCCTTCTTCTCGCTTCGTTAATAATATCCCAAACCACTAAGAAATAATCACAAAACCCTAAATCATCAATTACTTCCAGTTCATACTGCAATCTCTTTACAGCTTTATCAGTTATTGGATGATATTTTTTCGATAACCCCTCAAAACAAATTTTCCACAAATATGAATATGCATTATCGTCTTTTGGAATTGGGTAGACTGGAAATTTATATTTGTTGAACTGTAAATCTACATTACAGTTTTTTGCTACATAATCAAGATTCCATAATGCTTCGGGAAGAGATTTCCATGTGCTTTTCATTTCTTCCAGAGATTTTAAATAATATTCTTCATCAATTAAATCTTCATTATCTAAATTTTGAATTGTCTTGCTTAGTCTAATGGATGTAATAGTTTTATGAAGAATAATATCTTCTTTTCTTAAAAAGTAGGCGGGATGAGATGCGATTATTTGCAGTTTGTTTTGTTTTGCAAAATTATAAGCTGATCTTGTTTTAGATTTTTGCTTTTCGGTAACAATAAGTTCAACGTAAAGATTTTTGTGAATATTATTGAATGGCAAAATATTGGTCAGCAAATCTAACGAAGGCGTTAAGACAAATAAATTATCAGAGATATTTTTAATTACTTCTATAAGAGAAAAATCTTCTTTCAGCTTTCTTGACGTAATAATTTTACATAACTCAGAGTAACCGGAATTATTTTTTGCTAAGAATATTGCATACTTTAACTTATCCTCAATATCTGTAATCAAAGAACCTAGAATCGGTTTAATTCCAGCTTCCTCAGCTTTTTTTGCAAATTGAATTAAGCCGTACATTCCATTTGCATCTGTTAGAGATACATACGGACTGCCATGAGTTTTTGCAAAACTTATCAAAGCATCAATTCTAATTGTGCCTTGCAGTATTGAGTAGTTTGAGTGTGCGTGTAGTGAGAGCATTTACGTACTTGCAGTTTTTAGAATTGCATGAGACTTTTATGAAGACTCAATAATTTGAGAAAATTAAGATTTGAATTGTGGCTAAAGCCAAGATTTTTTGTCTTTATCTTTCCCCGAGCTGAAGCACGGGGAAAAATGTCGGGGCACGTAATCTTTAATAACACTTTTACACCGACCTTTAGGTCGGTGAATACCACAATGAAGAATAATTGGCTTTAGCCACAATTAATGGTTATGGAATAATAAAAAGTTATTTTATTTTTGAAACTTCAAATAGTTATAGTTTCCCTCAAATAATATTCAGAAGGAAAAATGCCCTACACGAAAATTGCAATCCATTTAGTCTGGTCAACAAAAAATAGAGAGAAATTAATTACCAGTGAACTTAAACTATTATTATTATCACACATCCAAGAAAATGCAAAGAACAAATTAATATTTATTGATACTTTGAATTGTGTGTCTGAGCATATTCATATTTTAATATTTCTAAAACCGACACAAAAACTCTCTGATGTTTTGATGCTGATAAAGGGTGAATCATCATTTTGGATAAACCATAATAAATTGACTAAAGTAAAATTTGAATGGCAAGATGATTATTTTGCGAATTCTGTTAGTGAATCAAACTTGAGGAAAGTAAGAAAATATATTAGAAATCAAGAAGAACATCATAAAAAGAGAAAGTTTCTTGATGAATATAGTGAGCTTTTATTGAAACATGGATTTGAGAACAAATAGATTTATGAGTTGTGCTAAAGCTAATCGCTCTTTTATTATCCGATATAAAGTCGCTATTCTACTGAATAATAATTTTACTGGTTTGATCGAAAACTTCACTAACTATAATCTCTTTCCTAACAGAATTACACAAAATAATTTTGTCTGCAGTATGAAAATCTTTAATAGTCAGTAATTTTTCTTTACATAAATTCTTATCTAAAAGGTTTTGTCGGTAACAACCGTTTAGTATCCCTAATTCTATTGGTGGAGTAAACCGTTCATTATTTTTTTCAATAACTATATTCGAAATTGCACCTTCCAATAATTGATTCTTTTCATTTATAAATAGTACTTCGTCAAATCCTTTTTGCTTTGCCTTCTCCAGTTCTTCATCCCAAGGTCGGTAAGTTGTTTTATGATAAAGAAATTTTTCAATGTCGCACCTTTCAACT
The DNA here is from genome assembly GCA_964469115.1 of uncultured Melioribacteraceae bacterium. GTDB lineage: Bacteria > Bacteroidota > Ignavibacteria > Ignavibacteriales > Melioribacteraceae. The sequence goes on along the minus strand of CAYXXW010000122.1, from coordinate 57 downwards.
TTACTGAGTATAATCTTTGTATTTTTTTTATCATGATCAATTTCTTTAAACTCAACT